>CACYCL010000184.1 GCA_902772905.1 uncultured bacterium
GGCTTCCGTCCACAGGGCACTGGGGCGATATCGGCTTTGCGACGATGCGGACGTTCCCCGACCGCGTGGAGATCACGAACCACCAGAGCGATTTCTTCTTCACGGGCGGTCCGGGCGACGGACAGCCCATGCGGGACGACATAGTAAGGGAACTTGATGGACAGAAGGTTACATTGAGAATCTAATCACAAACAGACACTAGAACAGGCAAAGGCAACACTAATGAAGATAGCAATCATAGGATCGGGCATGATGGGGAGCGCACTTGCGTTCCCAGCCCGCGAGAACGGAAACACGGTCAGGCTCGTCGGCACACCGCTCGACCGCGAAATCATAGACGAGTGCCGCAAGACGAATCGGCACCCAAAGTTCGCAAAGCATTTCCCCGAAGGCATTCCCCAGTTCCCCGAAGGCTGCGAGTTCTACCAGATAGAGGAGATGGCGGAAGCAGTTAAAGACGTTGATTTCGTCATTGGCGGCGTTTCAAGCTTCGGCGTTGACTGGTTCGGCGAAGAGGTTCTTCCAAAGCTGCCGCCGGAGCTGCCTGTGCTCTCTGTGACAAAGGGGCTCATGGACACGCCCGACGGCAAGCTGCTCACGTATCCTGCTTTGTGGGAAGCGCGGCTTGCCGAGAAGGGCATCAAGCGCACGATCTGCGCCATTGGCGGCCCATGCACAAGTTACGAGCTGGTCGCGCACGACCAGACGGAGGTTGCGTTCTGCGGCAAGGATATCGAAACGCTAAGGATGCTCAAGAAGGCCATGGCGACGGCCTACTACCACATTTCGCTCTCCACTGACGTGACTGGCATCGAAAGCGCCGTCGCACTCAAGAACGGCTATGCTCTTGGAATCGCGCTTACGATTGGCCTCAACCAGAAGGCGTTTGGCCTTGATTCGGTGCTGCACTTCAACTCGCAGGCGGCGGTGTTCGGGCAGGCAGTGAAGGAAATGAAGAAGCTGCTCGACCTTCAGGGCGCTGGCACGCTCGAAAACCTCTGCGTCGGTGCGGGCGACCTCTACGTGACTGTCTACGGCGGTCGTACGCGGCTCGTCGGCATACTGCTCGGACGCGGCCTCAACATCGACGAGGCAAGGGCGGAGCTGAAGGGCGTTACGCTCGAATCGCTCGTTGTGGCCGTTCGCGTGGCCAGGGCCGTCAAGGTGCTCTGCGCCGCCGGCAAACTTGACGCGTCCGATTTCCCGCTTCTGATGCATACTGACGAGATACTCACCGACAAGAAGCCGGTGAACATTCCCTGGGAAAAGTTCACCTTCGAGCATTGATATGCTGACGAGACGCGGGTTCTTTGCCGGAACACTCGCAACGACTTCCACGGCTGGCGTTGCCAGCCTGTCGGGTGTCGGTTCATCGTGGAGTGGACGGCATTCCGTTGTCGTCGTGGGCGGAGGGCCTGCCGGCGTGTGCGCGGCTATTGCTGCCGCGCGCCACGGCGCAGACGTGCTTGTTGTCGAGCAGGGCAACTGCCTAGGCGGCATGGGAACGCAGGGCCTGGTCGGGCCGTTCATGACGTGCTACGACAAGTCCGGCAAGTTCCAGCTGATCCGAGGGTTGTTTGATGAAATCGTCCGGCGCATGGTAGATATGGGAGGTGCGATCCATCCGAAGGATGTCCGCGCCGGAACGTCCTTCGCCGCCTGGCATGTTCGCGGGCATGACCATTGCACTCCGTTTGAGCCCGAGGCACTTAAGTTTGTGCTTGACGACCTCTGCCGCGAAGCAGGCGTGAAGGTGCTGTACCATGCGACATTCATGTCGTCGGTCATGGACGGAAACCGCATCGCAGGCGTTGAGGTGCTCACGAAGTCCGGTGTGCGGCGGATTGCTGCGAGGGTTGTGATCGACGCTACCGGCGACGGAGACGTTGCGTTTCGCTCGGGAGCGCCATGCGAGAAGGGCGATGCGTCGCGTGGCGGCGCAATGCAGCCGGCCACGATGTTTTTTCGCATCGGCAACCTTCCAGAATCGACGGTCGAGGCAGTGCGCGCACAGTATCCGAACGAGTCGATGTGCTTCGTCTCGCTGCTCAAGAAAGCGAAGGCAGACGGCAAGTGGCATATTCCGCGACCCCACGTCAACATCTACCGCAGCGTCAAGCCCGATGAATGGTTTGTAAACGTTTCGCGACTGAACGGCGTTGACGCGACGGATCCGCAGAGCCTGTCCGACGCTGAGGAGTCCGGTCGCAGGCAGGTGCGCGAGATCATGGCTTTTTTCCGAGACTATGTGCCAGGGGCGAAGGACGTGCGGCTTCTCTCGACCGCGTCAACGATAGGCATACGCGAATCGCGCCATGTTCTGGGCGAGTATGTGTTGGACAAGGATGACATAATTGAAGGCCGTGTGCCTTCCGACAGCGTATTCCTTTGCTCCAATTCCATTGACCTGCACGCTGGCAAGGGCGCAAGCGGAACTCTTTACATGACCATACGCGATGGAGACTGGTACGGGGTTCCGTATCGCTGCCTCGTGCCGAGGAGTGTTGAGGGGCTGCTCGTGGCCGGGCGCTGCGTATCGGCGTCGTCGGTTGCGGCGGCGGCGATACGTGTAATGCCGCCGTGCATGGCGATGGGGCAGGCGGCGGGCGCTGCGGCGGCGCTTGCGGTCAAGTCAGGGGTTGCGCCGCGTGTAATTGACGCAGAGGCGCTTGCAGGACTGTTGAAATCTGATGGTGTCTGGCTTGGCTGACATGAACACAACACGATAGCATGGCATGAAAGGTTGACGACATGAAAACATCGAAATCTCTGAAGTGGTGGCAGTGGGAGACGCTGCTTGTTACGATGGGCGGATATGCCCTCTATTATGTGATCAGGAAAAACCTGTCGATAGCAATGCCGCTTCTCGGAGACATCGGCGTTAGCAAGGTGCAGCTTGGAGCGTTTCTTACCTGCGGCGGCATCGTGTATGGCGTTGGACGCTTCCTGAACGGCATAGTGGCAGACCGCAATTCGGCGCGGAAGGTCATGGCGATTGGCCTTTTCATCTGTTCCGCCGTGAATGTGCTTTTCGGATTCAGCGACTTTATCGTGCTCGGAGGGGCGGCGCCTGTAGTTTCTGGCGGAGCCGCCGCCGCCACGGCGCTTGTCTGGACTATGGGCATAATTTGGATCGTCAACCAGTATTTTCAGGGCATGGGAGTCGGACCTTGCATAAAGACGCTTCCGAAGTGGTTCCCGCCAGAGGAACTTTCGACAAAACAGTCGATATGGAATCTCTCGCACTCCGTTGGCGCGGGCGCGGTTTTCGCGCTCTGCGGCTGGCTGCTCATTCCGGCGTTTCATTCGTGGCGGCTGTGCTTTATCGTGCCAGCGGCTATTGCGGCGGTCGGCGGCGTTGCGGTGCTGTTCCTTTTCAAGGATTCACCAGAGGATCTCGGTTTCGGCGGAATCGAGAAGGGGGAACCGCAGGCTGACAATGGTGCTGAGAAATCTGCAAATTACAAGGAATACGTTGCGCGCCACGTCTTTCGCAATCCGAGGGTATGGATAATTGCGATAGCGGACTTCTTCGTCTATACAGTGAGATTTGCGGCGCTTGACTGGGGCATTGTGCTGTTGATGGAGACGAAGGGCCTTTCGCTTGCGGCTGCCACTACGCTCTGCTTTGTGTTCGAGATTGTGGGAGGGAACCTCGGCATGGTTGTGGCAGGTTGGGCTACGGACTGCTTCTTTGGCAGTCGTGCGCACCGCACAAGCGTATTCTGCATGGCTGGCGCGGCTGTGTCCATAGCGCTGTTCTGGCTGGTTCCGCCGTCGGCATCACTTGCGGTAAAGCTTTTGCCGTTCATGATGATTGGCTTCTTCGTATACGGACCGCAGGCGCTTCTGGGTGTAGCCACCACGCAACAGGCCACGCCGCGCGCGGCAGGCGTCGCGGGCGGCTTTGTGGGCATTTTCTCCTATGCCTCGACGATATTGTCAGGCATAGGATTTGGCTTTGTGGCGCAGAAGTGGGGATGGAACGCCGCGTACGCGACGATTCTCGCTGCGGCGCTTGTCGGCGGCGGCGTGCTCATGCTCATGTGGCGAGCTACGGCCACTGGCGACTCAGCCAAAGCGCAGTAAGTGCCAATGCCAAACTCGGCAAACTGATGCCACAAGGAGCGTCCTTTTTGGTATAATACGCGCTTGGATTCATTTCGGAGGTAGTTGGCATGAACGCCGAGACAGCGGAAAAACTGGCAGAAATGGCTGCGCGCATTCGCGAGATGCGCGAAATTATCGGCTATTCGGTCGAGCAGATGGCGGAGAAGACCGAAGTTACGGTAGAAGAGTACAAAGCGGTAGAGGCGGGAAAGGTAGACCCAACGTTCAATTTCCTGCATCAGTGCGCGATTACGTTTGGTGTGGACATCAACGCGCTGCTGAAGGGCCACAGCGCCCATCTGTCAGGCTATGAGGTCACCCGTGCCGGTCAGGGGCCGCTTACGGCCCATGAGTCGCACATGGACATTCGCAATCAGGCGGCCATGTTCCAGAACCGCCTCGGTACACCGTACTGGGTGACGTACAAGTACGATCCTGCGCTTCTCGACAAACCTATATCGACAACGACTCATGCCGGGCAGGAATTCGACATCGTCTTGAAGGGGTCTATGAAGATTCGCGTTGGCGAGCATGTGGAGGAGCTTAAGGAAGGAGACTCCATTTACTACCGCTCGTCAACTCCACACGGAATGCTGGCGACAGATCCGAACGGTGTTACCTTCTTGGCCATGGTCATGGCAGGCGAGGACGGCGACAGCCATCTAGGGTTGGAGACGGTCCGTCCGCGCAACGAGAAGGTTCCGCTTGTCGTAGATCGCTTCGTGGAAACAGAGGAAAGCCAGTCGGGTCACCTTGAGCATGTGAGATACAAGAACATCGACCGCTTCAACTTTGCGTTTGACATTGTTGATGCGATAGCGGCGAAGTATCCTGACAAGCTCGCCATGCTGCATGTCAGCAACGACCTGGCGGAGCGGCGGTTCACATTCCGCGAAATCAGCGAGATATCGAATCAGGTTGCGAACTACTTTCGCTCAATCGGCATCGGACGTGGCGACAAGGTGATGTTCATTCTGAAGCGCCACTGGCAGTATTGGCCTGCAGTGCTTGCGCTTCACAAAATCGGCGCAGTCGTTATCCCTGCCGTGAGCCAGCTGCTTGTGCATGACCTCACATACCGCTTCAAGGCGGCGGACGTAAAGGCGCTCGTCTGCACGGCTGATGGCGATGTTGCGCATCAGGCGGAGCTTGCGGAGGCGGAGCTGAAGAATGAAGACCCGAATTTCTCGATAATGAAGCTGGTCGTCAACGGCGACCGCGATGGCTGGCGCAGTTTCGACAGGGAGTATGTCGGTTTTTCGCGCGTTTTCGGGCGCGGGCCAGATGCGCCGGGCGGGCGAGACCCGATGCTCATGTTTTTCACGTCCGGCACGTCGGGGTATCCCAAGATGGCGCTTCACAGCCACTTGTACGGTCTTGGCCACTTCGTGACGGCGAAATACTGGCATCAAGTCGAGCGCGATGGCCTGCACTTCACGATATCCGAGACTGGTTGGGCGAAGGCGAGCTGGGGCAAGCTGTACGGGCAGTGGATGTGCGAAGGCGCGCTGTTCGTGTATGACTTTGACCGTTTCCATGCCGAGCAGATCCTGCCGATGTTTGCGAAATATGGCATCACCACTTTCTGCGCGCCTCCGACGATGTACAGGATGCTCATAAAAGAGGACATCTCGAAGTACGATTTTTCGTCCGTAAAACACGCTACAACGGCAGGCGAGGCGCTGAACCCAGAAGTGTTTACGCAGTTCAAGCGCGCGACAGGCCTTTCGATCTACGAGGGCTTTGGTCAGTCGGAGACCACGTGTGCGCTCGGAACGCTTTACGGCGACGAGATAAAGCTTGGCGCGATGGGCAAGCCGATCCCTGACTACGGCATCGACCTTGTTGACGATGAAGGTCATTCCGTTCCGGCTGGCGAGCACGGCGAGATTGTCGTGAGAACGCCGCGTTCCGCGCCGCATCCCGGCATCTTCATCGGCTACTACAAGGACGAGGAAAAGACTTCGGATGCATGGCGGCACGGCTGCTATCACACTGGCGACGTTGCCTGGAAGGATGAGGACGGCTATTATCACTATGTCGGACGCGCCGACGACGTGATCAAGTCGTCTGGCTATCGCATAGGGCCGTTTGAGATCGAGAACGTGATCATGGAGCTCCCGTATGTCGTCGAGTGCGGCGTTTCGGCTGCGCCAGACCCGGTGCGCGGGCAGGTGGTCAAGGCAACCATCAAGCTCGTGAAGGGCAAGGAAGGCACCGAGGAGCTGAAGAAGGAGATTCAGGACTACGTGAAGACCCACACGGCGCCTTACAAGTATCCGAGAATCGTCGTGTTCCGCGATGAACTGCCGAAGACGGTGTCCGGCAAGATACAGCGCAACATGCTGTAGAAGGGGGGGACGGCCATGATGACGATCTACAAATGGGAAAACGGGGGGCTCCGCGAAACGCCGGAGTTCTCTGAATCCTGTTGGATCAACATGGTGGAGCCGTCCACGACCGAGCTGGAGTCCGTGCTCTCGCACACGAAAGTGCCGCGAGACTTCCTGACCGACCCGCTTGACTCTGGCGAACGTCCGCGTTTCGACTATGAGGACGACGTGTCGCTGCTGATTGTGCACGTGCCGCGTCCCATTCCGCCTGAAGACGAAGAGGAGGCGGTGTCGCCATACGGCACGGTGCCTCTCGGCATCATACTGTGCCCTCATTCCGTCATAACGGTGTGCAGTGCGCCTACGCCGGTGACTTCGGCGTTCCTCGACCAGATTCGCCGCGTCTGTCCGCCGTCCGAGACGTATCGCTTCGCGTTCCGTCTGCTGTGGCACGCCGGTGTGCTGTTCCTGAGGTACATCAACGATGTGCACTCGCGCACTACGCTTCTGGAAGACGAGCTGCATGAGTCCATTTCTAACGACGTTCTGCTGAAGCTTTTTCAGATCGAGAAGACGCTGGTCTACTTCACGACGTCGCTCAAGGCCGACACGATTGCGCTCGCTCGCGCCAACACGGCGCGCCAGCTGCCGCTTTCCGAGGATGACCGCGACTCGCTGGAGGACGCGATGGTCGAATACCAGCAGGCGCTTGAAACTGCGACGATTCACGCGAACATTCTGAACGGGACGCTCGATACGTTCGCGTCCCTCATAAACAACAACCTGAACCAGGTCATGAAGTACCTGACGGTTGCGACTATATTCCTTGCGGTGCCGACGCTCGTGGCGTCCATCTACGGCATGAACCTGACGACGCTGCCGTTCATGAACAGCGCGCACTCGTTCGCCATCGTGATGGGCTTCTCGACGCTTCTCGCGGTATTGCTGGGCGTTGTGTTCTTTGTGCTTTCGCGCAAGCGGAAATTCTAACATAAACCAATGAAAATGGAGGTGGCAATATGAGTGGTGGCCTTGTGTTTTTCGCGATAGTGGCTTTCATTGTCCTGGTCGCGGTGTTGAAGACGGCGGTGATTGTTCCGCAGAAGACGGCGTACATCGTGGAGCGGCTCGGCAAGTACCGCTGCACGCTTGACGCGGGATTCCACATACTCGTGCCGTTCCTCGACCGCATTGCCTACCGCCACACGCTGAAGGAGCAGGCGATAGACGTGCCGCCGCAGGAATGCATCACGAAGGACAACATCGCCGTGTCTGTGGACGGCATCCTCTACATGCAGGTCATGGATCCTGCAAAGGCGAGCTATGGCATAGGCAACTACCTGTTTGCGACAACGCAGCTGGCGCAGACCACGATGCGCTCCGAGATGGGCAAGCTCGACCTCGATCGCTCGTTCGAGGAGCGCACGACCATCAACCAGGCCATCGTCTCGGCGGTCGACAAGGCGAGCGATCCGTGGGGCATAAAGGTCACGCGCTACGAGATAAAGAACATCACCCCGCCGCAGACCATCCGCGACGCGATGGAGAAGCAGATGCGCGCCGAGCGCGAGAAGCGCGCGATGATTGCGGAGTCCGAGGGTGAAAGGCAGTCCAAGATCAACCGCGCCGAGGGTGAAAGACAGGAGGCGATTGCGCTTTCAGAGGGCGAACGCGCACGTCGCATCAACGAGGCGGAAGGAAAGGCGCAGGAGATTCTGCTAGTTGCCGAGGCGCAGGCGACTGGAATCCGCAAGGTTGCGGAGGCCATTGAGGGCAAGGGCGGGATGGAGTCGGTGAACATGCAGCTTGCGCAGCAGTACCTGGCGCAGTTCGGCAATCTTGCCAAGACGAATAATTCCATGATAGTGCCGGCTGATCTCGCCAACGTGGCGGGTATACTTCAGGCCTGCACGACGATAGTCAAGAAAGTAGAGCAGAAGAGCTAAAAGTCCATGATAATCATTCTAAAGAAGGGCGCGGATGCCTCTCAGGTAGAAGGTCTCAAGAGCCTTCTGCGAGCGCGCAACATAACGCCGCAGGTTTCGGAAGGTTCCATACAGACGATCATCGGTTGCGTCGGCGACGTTGCGCACGTCGATCCGAGCATTCTGGAGGCACTGGACGTCGTGGAGTCGGTTCAGCGCATCCAGGAGCCGTACAAGGCGGCGAACCGCAAGTTCCATCCCGACGACAGCGTGATCGACTGCAGCGGGACGAAGGTCGGCGGCGGAATGTTTGCAGTCGCGGCCGGCCCGTGCAGCGTGGAGTCAGAGGAGCAGGTCGTAGGCATTGCAAAGGCAGTAAAGGCAGCAGGGGCAACGCTTCTCAGGGGCGGCGCGTTCAAGCCGCGCACCTCGCCGTATGCATTCCAGGGGCTGGGGGCGGATGGCATACGCATGCTTCAGGTTGCGCGGCGCGAGACTGGGCTTCCGATTGTGACGGAGTTGATGGACTTCCGCGACATAGAGCTGTTCAACGACGTCGACGTCATTCAGATCGGCGCGAGGAACATGCAGAACTTCAATCTGCTTAAGGAGGTTGGCTCGTACACCAAGAAACCGATTCTCCTCAAGCGCGGCATGTCCGCGACTTTGCAGGAGCTTCTGATGAGCGCGGAATACGTTATGGCCTCCGGCAATCCGAATGTCATACTCTGCGAGCGTGGCATACGCACCTTCGAGACAGCGCTCAGGAACACGCTAGATCTTGGCGTTGTACCGCTTCTGCATCAGATGTCGCACCTGCCGGTCTTCGTTGACCCGTCGCATGCGACAGGCCGTGCCGGGATGGTAGACCCCGTGGCCGTTGCGGCGGCGGCGATAGGAGCCGACGGGCTCATCATCGAGGTTCACAACGATCCGCCGCACGCGAAGTGCGACGGTGCGCAGAGCCAGACGCCCGAAATGTTCGCCTCGACGATGGAGCGGATTCGTCGGATCCGCGCCGCGAGGTGAAGTCGCTCGCCGAGTCGCGGGCTGAGATAGACGAGGTAGACCGACAGCTCGTTCCGCTCATCGTCCGCCGCCTTGAGACGGTGTGCGACATCGCCGAGGCCAAGCGCGCCACCGGCAAGGCCGTGCAAGATCCCACCCGCGAGAAGGCAATTCTCGACAAGGTCGCGGCATCGGCCGGCGCCGAGTTCGGCGACGAGGCGAAGGCTGTCTTCGAGACTCTTTTCGACGTTGCCAAGTGCCGTCAGCGCGCGCGCCTTGCCAACACGGCGAAGGCTGGCGATCTCAAGGTGGCAGTAGTTGGAATGGGCCTTATCGGTGGCTCGTTCTACAAAGCTGCGCTTCGCGCCGGATATGAAACGGTCGGGCTGCACCACGGAGACACTGAAGGGCTTTCAACTGCAGATGTCATCATGGTTTGTCTTCCGCCTGAGACGATAGTGCCTTGGGTGGCTGCGAACTCCATGCGCTTCAACTGCGGAACGGCAGTCGTAGACATCGCTGGGACGAAGACCGATATAGTTCGTGGAATGGCGGCGGTCAATCGTCACGGCTGGACTTTCGTCGGGGGGCATCCGATGGCGGGCAAGGAGGTATCTGGATATGAGAATTCCACTGCCGACTTGTTCCTAGGCAAGTCGATGGTGCTTACGCCTGAAGCGGGAGAGTGGGGTGCCACGAATGGCGACCGCTCGCTGCTTGAGCGCTTTTTCACTTCGCTTGGTTTTTCGCGCGTCGTGGTCACGTCTCCTGAACGGCATGACGAGCTGATAGCCTTCACAAGCCAGCTTGGGCATGTCATAGCCTCTGCATACGTCCAAGACGAGCGCGTTGCCGATGCCGTTGGCTTCTCCGCCGGCAGCTACGCCAACATGTCGCGAATAGCGACTGTAGATCCAGCGACCTGGACGGCGCTATACCTTTCAGACCGCGACGCTTTGCTGCGAGTATTGGACGGCTTCATCGGTCGGCTCGCTGATTTCCGGTCTGCACTGGATCGCCGCGATGCAGATGCCATTGCCCGGTTCATTGCCACTGGCGCGGCGGCCAAGCGCGCGGAGCTTGCCGCGCGCACCTTGAAGTAGGCGGAAGCGATGAGTTGGACGCATTGGGTACTTGCGAGCGCGGTCATGCTCGCGCTCTACGACATTGCCAAAAAGGCGAGCGTTCGCAACAACGCCGTGCTTCCGACTCTGCTGATCTCGACGATCTTCGGGTGCACCTCGTTCGTTGCCGGTCTTGCGGTTGCCGGTGAGCTTGAAAGTTCATTTGCGGGGATAACGCCATCTGTATTCGCCCTTGCGGCAGCGAAGAGCGTAATCGTGGCGTCTTCGTGGATATTCACGTTCACTGCGCTGCGTACGCTTCCGGTGTCGATAGCAACGCCTATCCGAGCTTCCGCACCGGCCATAGTGTTCATCGCTGCGTTTATAGTGTATGGCGAGCGACCGACTGCCGTGCAGATGGTGGGCATGGCTGCCGTGTTCGCCGGGTATTTCGCCTTTTCATGGGCAGGCAAGGGCGAGGGCATAGATTTTAGGCGCAATCGCGCCGTATGGTGCGCTTTCGCCGGCATGTGCCTCTCGGCGCTTTCTTCGATGTGGGACAAGTACGTGTTCCAGTGCCGTGAAGCCGATGTAGAATCAGTGCAGCTCGTGTTTCAGGCGGGGCTTGTGTGCGTGTATGGGCTTTTGCTTGCAGGGCGCACGGCGCTGCGCATCCATTGTGACGTGTTCGAGTGGCGTTGGTCGATGCCTCTCGTTGGAATACTGCTGGCAGTCGCTGACTGGCTGTACTTTCGCGGGCTTGCATACCCCGACGCTCCCATATCCGTTGCATCGCTCATGCGCCGCTTCTCGGTTGTGATTACCTTCGTGCTGGGTGCGCGCTTCTTCCATGAAACGAACCTCGTGCGCAAGGGAATCGCCATGGCCGTGATTCTCGCGGGCATCATACTGCTTTGCTGACTCCGCAACTGGAATGCACATGGATTCCGCATAGGGTCAAGAGTAGAAAACATAAGTAGCAATATAAACTTACAACTTTTTCCCATTGCATGAAGCACCCGAATTTGAGATAATAAGCACCAATGAAAACGGATGTCATAATAATCGGAGCAGGCGTGGTCGGTTGTTCGGTCGCGCGGTCGCTCTCTCGCTATAATTTAAACGTCGCGGTCTTGGAGGCCGGGAGCGACGTCGCCGAGGGTGCCAGCAAGGCGAACTCCGCGATCGTGCACGCTGGTTTCGACGCCAAGCCCGGCACAAACAAGGCGAAGTTCAACGTCCTCGGCAACAGAATGTTCGAGGATGTCTGCCGTGAACTGAAGGTTCCGTTCCGGCGCAACGGGTCGCTTGTCCTTGCTTTCGGGCAGGAGGAGGAGAAGGCCCTTCAGGATCTTGTGGCAAAGGCGGCGGCGAACGGAGTGCCTGTCGAGATAATCTCGCAGGACGAGCTGCGCAAACGCGAGCCGAACGTGTCGCCAGAGGCGACGGCTGCATTGTGGGCGCCTACCGGCGGAATATGCTGCCCATATGAGCTTACGTTCCGCTCTGCCGAGAATGCGGCGGCCAATGGCGTGGAGTTTTTCTTTGACGCGAAGGTCGAGAAGATCGAGCGCGCGGAAGGCGGCTGCGCATGGAATGTCGGGTGCGCTGACGGACGAGAGTTCGAGGCCAAGGCCGTTGTAAACTGCGCCGGCATCCATTCTGACGAACTCAACAACATCGTCTCTGCGACGAAGTACGCGATAGAGGCACGTCGAGGCGAATACTTGATGCTTGACCGCGATGAGGACGGCACGTTCGCTGCGACGATGTTCCAGGTACCGTCGAAGATGGGCAAGGGCATCCTCGTCTCGCCAACTGTCGATGGCACGGTCATAGTTGGCCCCACTGCCGAGGACATTCCCGACAAGGAGGACAAGGCGACTACGTATGCAGGCCTTGAGAAGGTCAAGGCCGGAGCGCGCCGGACGTACCCGAACCTGCCGCTTGGCAAGGTGATAACGGAGTTCTCCGGTCTTCGTGCTCATGAGACAACCGTAGGCGACTTCATTCTCGGCGAAGCGCCGGACGCACCGTTTTTCTTCAACGCAGTCGGCGTGGAGTCGCCCGGCCTTACGAGTGCGCCGGCAATTGGCGAATGGATGGCCGAGAAGGTTGCCGAACGCCTTGACGCATCGAAGAAGAATCCGGCGCTTATCTCCAAGGACGTAAGCTGGTGGCCGAAGACTCGCGAGATGAAGCCCGAGGACCTTGCCGAGCTTGTCGAGCGCGATCCGAGCTTCGGTCGCGTAATCTGCCGCTGCGAGGAGGTTACCGAAGGCGAGATACGCGCGGCAATCCGCGCGCGCGTCGGGGCCCGTACGCTTGACGGCATAAAGCGCCGTACGCGTTCTGGCATGGGGCGTTGCCAGGGAGGCTTCTGCACCCCGCGCCTCATCGAGATTCTCGGCGCGGAGCTGGGGCTTCCTCCGGAGGCGTTCCTGAAGTCTCGCAAGACGGCTCCAAGGGAGCTTGTCAACGCGGCTGCGCATGGAACGCACGGCGGTTCTTCGTCGGAAATTGATGTCGTCGTGATTGGCGCTGGACCGGCGGGGCTTGCTGCTGCGTGTGCAGCGAAGGACGCAGGCGCAGGAGATGTGCTTGTTCTGGAGCGCGACGATGCGCCAGGCGGCATACTTCAGCAGTGCATACACAACGGCTTCGGGCTTCACCGCTTCAGCGAGGAGCTGACAGGCCCCGAATACGCTCAGCGCTATGTTGACATGGCAAACGAGCGCGGCGTAAGGACGGTGTGCGGAACCATGGTTCTGGACATCTCTCCGGCCAAGGACGGCGGGCGAGGCGCGTCCGTGACGGCGATGAGCCCGCGTGGCGGACTCAAGGTCTATCACGCGAAGGCGGTCGTTCTTGCGATGGGCTGCCGTGAGCGTCCGCGTGGCGCTTTGATGACGCCAGGCACGCGTCCTGCGGGCGTATACACGGCCGGAACGGTGCAGAGGCTGGTCAACATGGACGGCATAATGCCTGGAAAGCGCGTGGTGATTCTCGGCTCTGGCGACATCGGGCTTATCATGGCGCGGCGTCTTACGTTCTCAGGGGCGAAGATTCTTGCCTGCATCGAAATCATGAAGAAGAGCTCGGGACTCATGAGAAACGTCGTGCAGTGCCTCAACGACTACGACATTCCGCTGCTCCTGTCGCACACGGTGACTGACGTGGAGGGGCGCGAGCACGTCACTGGCGTAAAGGTCTCGAAGGTTGACGAGAACCTGAAGCCGATTCCCGGAACCGAGATGCATTTCGACTGCGATACGCTTGTCCTGTCGTGCGGACTCATCCCAGAGAACGAGCTTACGAAAAAGGCCGGCATTGAGATGGATCCCAAGACGCGCGGTCCGAAGGTCGATCCGAAAACCATGGCGACGAGTGTGCCGGGCATATTCGCCGGAGGCAATGTCGTGAGGGTCTACGACCTTGTGGACTGGGTAAGCCGCGACAGCGAGATCGCCGGAAGGAACGCCGCAGAGTATGCGAAAGGAGTTGCGATATGAAGATGATTTGCATTAACTGCCCGAAAGGGTGCGAGATGGATGTGACTGTCGACGGCGACAATGTTGCCGTCGTCGGCAATTCGTGTCCGAAGGGCGAGGCCTATGCCAAGGCCGAGGTCACGAACCCGACGCGAATGGTCACAGGGCTTGTCAGGGTTGCGGGTATGCGCAAGCCGCTTCCCGTCAAGACCAAGAACCCTGTTCCGAAGTCGAAGATATCCGATGTGCTGTTCGTGATGCATCAGGCGACGGTGCAGCTGCCGATCAAGATAGGCGATGTCATTGTGCCGGATGCGGCAGGAACTGGCATAGACCTTGTGGCAACGGCGAACATGTAAACATCGGCAGCGCTTGCTTGCGCGCCATAAAGGGGCGTAAAAAGAAACAAACGACCGCTTCAGCAATGAGGCGGTCGTTTGTGTTTGCTGGTAATGACTATGCTACCTTAAATAGTACAGGAATCCGCTGGTCTTTTTCTTGTAAATCAGATTGCTGCCAGAAAGCTTGACGGCATAGAGCGTTTTGTCGTACGGTGCGCCGTTTATAGTTGCAGCGGACAATGTCTGACTGCCGAATCTCACCGTCGATTTAGTGCCGATGTTGCTGAACAGAACGACTTCTTCAAGATCAGACCCACTTGTCGTGAAATTCAGTGAGCCGTCGATTGTGACTGATGCTGGAGTGCCGAGATCTGTTCCTGCCGAAGCAGAGAGTGCACCATGAGATTTAATGTTTTTGACTGCCCATGTCTTGCCTTCGGCGATTGTGGCAGACTTGCCGCTTTCGATTATCAACGATGCGTTTGCACCACTCAGGCCAAACATTTCGTAGAAGGAGGTGTATTGGGTTGAAGCATCGCAGACGATAAGCGAAATAAAGTTGAGACTTAGACTACCTGTGAATTGGCTGAAATCATATACCTTTATGACAGGGTATGCAGAGGTGTTGCAAGCTATCGTTCCGTCGCCGGATATCTTCACGAATGCCGTGCAGCGAAGGTAATTGGCCTCATTGGCAGAATTGCCGTTGGTTATCAAGAGCGCAGAGCCGTTGCTTGAGCCATCGTCGCTCAGTTCGACAGGTACGGAATTGAGATAGGTGCCATTTGATGGTGCTCTGAGCCAGCCGCTGATGCCTGTCAGCCTTACGGAGGATGATTCGTTGCCGTATGAATTTACATTGAAGTCTGTCACTGCGATGTTGCGCAGCCAGATGGTACCTGTCCACTGTGTCGAGTTTGTAACGAAATCAGGGAATGTAGTGGCGGTGAAAGTGGATCCGGATTGCGTGGGAAGGGTGCCTTCGTAGAGTATTATGGGCTTGCCTGTTACATCTGTGAAATCGAATGTTGTGGTATTGTTGGCTGGAGGCTTGACAGCGATTGACCCTGCACTGGAGAAATTTATCTTGGAGGCTGTGAACGCAACGTCACCATTAACAATTGTTCCATCAGGGAGGCTTAGTGATATTTCTGATTCAGCACTGAACCGCGCGTTTATTTCTGAAGCGGAGACTACAGGAAACTCAAACGAGGCTACATCAGATGGCGAAAGGAATTCCCCTGTAAAGAGTGCAACCTTTTCAATGACAAGGCCGACCCATCCGTCATTGAAAGAGATATCTTTTGCGCCGCCGATGCCTATATTTACAACAGTTTCGTTGCCGCTGCTGAAGTGATAGGTGGTATTTGTATTGCCGCTCAGAGACTTGACATCCTTGCCAATTGACAAATGAAGCCCCTTTGTGGTGCTATAGGAAAAAAGCGCATACCCCGACGGAACACTAACGTTTCCATTGGGATCGCAAAATGAGAAAGAAGCAGCCTCTCCAGATGCTTTCTTCTTTGCACCATCAGTCCATCCGTCACTTCCTACTTGATACCAATAGTTCGTAAAACCTGTGCCGTTATCACAGGAGCGAATTCCCAATTCATGGTTTGTGCTGTCGCGGACAGACATCAATATCGGATCGTATGTGCCATGCTCATCCTGTTTCGCAAAATTTGAATATTTAACAAGAAGAGACACCTCACGCACATCTGCGGGAAGGGTGATTGAACAGCCGCTGCAATCAACGCCAGAGGCGCCTATTGTGATTTTTCCATTGGCAATGGAATTCTTGTAGCCGACAGCCAGCGTAAGACCACCTTGCGTGGTGTCGAGTCCCATGCCTGTGGCGGCACTGTCCCAAATGGCAGTTGGTGTGGCGGCGTAGAGCGCGGATGTTATGGTTGTCGCCGCGATGGCGAGCAAGAGCGCGTAGGCTCGGTGAGTTGTAGTTGTAGGGCTGTGCATGTTTTTCTCCTTTGTCTTAGAAGAAGCAGATGATTGGTCCGCGCTTGGCAATTTTCAGTCCAGTGGACGTCGGCACAACTCTGTACTTGGTTGTAGAAGCACTGCCGATGTAGACGTTGAAGGTCGCGCCAGGCGATACATTGCCAGAGATCAGTGTAGTTTCACGGTCAACAGATGTTCCTTCAGGTAGGTATATGTTGACAGTTCCGCTGGCTGTGACGGTTCCAGTTGCTTCTAACAGGTCAGTAAGGCTCGTAACTTTGATGGTTGCGCCGTCAGAAAGCGTGAGGTTGCCGGTGATCGTTCCCGTGCCGCCGAGCTCGCCAGCGACAGTCGTCGCGCCGACCCACGTGCCGGTCAGGTTGACCTTCGCGCCGGACGCGACGACGAGCGTGTTGGTGGCTGTCTGCGTACCGGAAAGTGTGAGTGTGCCGGCGGTCGATGTTCCGGGCGCGACAGTTACGGTATCGATGTGATCCGTGCCGAAGAATGTTCCGCTATAGATCGTATCTTTTGCCTGAAGAATCTTCAGATTGCGTTGATCATAGCTTGTGTTGAAATCAGAGCGGATGACAGCGCTGCCTGAGAGACTGCCTATGACATGCGTATAATTTGCACTTGGAGCCTTGAGCCCCAGACCGTTAACTAGTTCATTCTGGATAGTCATGTTTGTTGGGAAGTTGTTGTTCGACAGTGTGCGCCAAAAATTCCCTGTGCTTTCATACTTGAGCGTTCCAGTGCCTTTTATGCGAGCATAGTCCGTTGTGGCATCGTCAACGTTGCTTGTGTTGGTAAGCGTGAGCACGCCGCTGTCGGAAGTCGTAATTGTCGTGCTTTTACCGAAACCGTCAAGGTTCGATGCGCACAACTCGCCAAAGACCTTGATTCCGCCAACAGCCCACCAGAAACCGCGATTGGTGACCTTGGCACCACTCATTATCCATATGCTTCCAGTCATGTCAGTAAACTTGTTGTTGGCGTCGTAAGACGGCATTGTGTCGCCAAAAATCACTAGTTTATTGTCCAGGCCGATACCGCCAGTGAATTCGGAGGCATCTTGAATGACAACAACTACTTTGTGAGCATTAGCGGTACCGCTTATCGTCCCATTCCCCGAAAGCTTCTTGAACACGGTGCAACGATTTTTATTGTCGTCATTAGCGGAAATGCCGTCGTTCAACGTCAAAGTTCCGACGAGTTCCACTGGAACGGAGTTGGTGAAGGCATAGTTGCCAGGGGCACTAAGCCAGCCTGTTACATTGTTAAGCCTAACGAGCGAGTGTTCATTGCCGTAGATGTTGGACGTGAAGTTTGTGACCGTAGCAGCATTTATGCAGATGACGCCAGTCCACTTTGCTGAATCCGTCACGAACACTGGAACCGTTGTCGAGGTGAACACTGTGCCGCTACGCGTTGGCTGTGAGGTGTATTGAATCACAGGCTTTCCAGTGACACCTGAGAAGTCGAACGTCGCGGTATTGCCAGCGGAGGGAACAACTGTGCAATCTCCATTGCTGAAGAACTTGATTGTGCCGCTAGAAGTGGTCGTAGGCGCTGCATCGCCTGATGCGCCAAGAAGAAGTCCGGAATTTGAAAGAACCGCAGGACCAATGCATCCAGTTACAACGATGTTGCCAAATACAGAGGCGGTTAAAGGATAAGACACGTTACCTGAAGATGGAATGGCCGCTTCTGACACGTCTATAGTCAGTGTTTTCCCCTCTGCAACATAAACAGGACCCCGATATGAGCCGTTATAGGTTGTAGCAAGGCTTCCTGTCCCAGTGAATTTCAGTGTTGTGTCTTCCTGGACGAAAAGTGCTGCGACAGTTTGAGCTGATGAAACTATAACTTCGCCACCATTCAAGTTGACGCCAACAGCATCACCGCCCATAAATGACGTTGCTGATGAAGTAAGCGTTTCATGGGTCTTTAGGCTCTTAAGCGACCAGAAAGTAGCATCCGTCTGTGCATTGGATGCAAGCACAGCAGCATATCCAACTTTCATTCCGGCGGCCTTCATCGCGCCCCCTGCGGTTGAATAGGCTCCTCCAATCGAAAACGAGCGCCAATATCCGATGGTAGTGTCGCGCATGGCCGTGCTAGAATAGAATAGATCTCCATTCAAATATACTTTGGTGGCATCATCGTATTTGTAGGAAAGCGCTACAAAATCCATCGTTCCGTTAGCGAAGGGCGCATAAGCTGATTCCGATGTTCCATAGGTCCTTGTCCCGTTCCAGTCGCCGATGAATTTTTTGTCGGAATTGATGAACACACCTGGAGCCTCTATCCAAGAGGTTGTGTAGGTGTACGCCCGTAGTAAAGCAAAGTACGATGAAGTTTCGACAGGCATGGGGATGTCCGTCAGACCAACAATTGCCATAAACGGGAAAATGTTTGTATAGGCAGTAAGCTCAAGGATGAGTGGACGGGATGACGTATCAAGTGTTACAATACCATCGGACACTGGATTGTTGAACATATATTGTTTGAACTTGCCGCGATTTACAGTGCCGGATGAGAAATCTCCGTTCCAGATGGCCAAAGGTGTGGAGATAGAATCGGAAGCAAGGGGAATGATCGAAGTGTATGTTGTTACGCCGTTGTACGTTGACTCAGTGATGATGGCACCTTCTACAGCGGTGAATCCGCCGAATGTATGCCCGTTCTTTGCGATGCAATAGGTTGTGCCGGCGGCGAGAGGTGTCGTAATGGCATTAGCATTTGCGGCGAGGGTGATTGTTTCGCCGTTGGCTTCTTCAAGAGCCTGTTCGAGCGTGGCGTAGCGTTCGCCGTTCACGGTTGCGGCGGCGGTGGCATGGGGATCGGTGGAGCGGATGGCCAAGTTGTCTATCGCGCCCGTGCCCTTGAATCCGAGCTTGGCTATGTTTGCGCTAGTTGAACCTTCCTTGTACATGCTGTAGAAGGTGCTGACGCTGTTCTCCGTTGAAAGAACGTTGCCATTCAGCAGTATCTGGAACGTGAACGCATTGCTGTCGGCGACTGGTGTGGCATTGACCGTAAGTCTTGCCCATGTGCCAGGAGTCAAGGTTGTTGACAAGGCGTTCGTTATGATTGTATGGTCGCTCGCTGAAGTGCCGGATATGACGTGCAGTTTTGATGTCGCGGCATCGAGATACACGACAAGCTTTGCGCCGGCGTCGTACGTGAAGTTTTCAGTCGATGCCATGAACTGCATGTAGGCGTCGAAGTAAGTGCCAGCCGTCCTCCCTGTGAAAGTGCGCCAGAGAGTGTCGTCGCCCGTGTCTACGGTAAGGTACTTGCTGCCGAACCCAGAGGTGAAAGGGTAGGAGTCGGATGTTTGCGGCGTGGCTGTTGGCTGTTCGCCAGAGGCATAGCTGTCGAGAAAGGCTATGTCGTCCAGAGTTGCGCCGTCGCTAGGTGTGAAGCCGTCGCGCGTAGACTCGAAGTCGTTTGACGCAACGACCGTCGCAAGGGCTGACGATGCGACGAAGCACGAAACTATGGCGGCGAGAGCCGCGCACGGGATCCTAACTTTACTAAGGTTCATTGCCTCTTTCTCCTTAATTGGTGATCCGCCGAAGCTGGAGACGAGCAGGGCACATGCCCGATTCGCCACTGCCAAAGACGAAACCTAGAATCAGCATACACGCGCATTATACCAAAAATTTTGCCTCTTGTGTGCATGATGTTGAATTTTGGTGCTTTGTCAGAGTGAACGCAACTTTAGATTTTGTTTAGTTTTGGTCTAAAAAGATTTTGGTGCTGGTCTAAAAAGATTTTGGTGCTGGTCTAAAATGATTCTGGTGCTGGTCTAAAAAGATTTTGGTGCTGGTCTAAAAAGATTTTGATGAGCACCAAAACCTCTGGCGGTTGCCGCGCTTTTTGCCCGCCAATCGAACCTCGCCAAAAAATGGGTAAACTCCAGAGGGTGGTCGTTTGCCAAAATAAACGAAACTTAGAAAGGGTAAACGAAAGTTTAGCCGTTTGGTTGCCGTCGGAATCGCGTTAAGTCTGGCGATCTGGCGCGGTCGGCTTCGTCCGGGCGGCTCTCCCTGCCGAACGCGTCGACTCCGCGCTTACGCGCTCTCGCCGCTCGGGATTCGCGACA
>CACYCL010000185.1 GCA_902772905.1 uncultured bacterium
ATGTCTGCCAACTTCCATGCAAGGCGTTCAACTTCTGTATTACGGTTTTCCACTGATTTCTCCTATTGAGGTCTGATGGCGCATATTGTACCACAAAACTTTTTACCGCGCAAGCGGGTAAATGATTACCAAGCGAAATAATATTCAAAACCATTTTGTCGTCTCTCTCCCAATATATACTTGCTCCGCTGCCAATTTGAGCGAAGAGTTAACCAAAACACCAATTCCAAAAGCCGTATTGTGGTATAATTTACGCCGTGAGTTCTAAAGCAAAAATATCGGGATCGCTGGTGGCGGGGTTTCCATCGCCGGCCGAACAGTACCTGGAGCCGCCGCTTGACCTGAACGAACTTCTGGTGAAGCGTCCGTCCGCCATGTACTTCGTGCGTGTTGACGCCAACGCTTACAGGACCTCAATCCTACACGACTCTGACACCGCTTTCAAAGAAGAAGGAGACAAAGAAAATGAAACAGCCACCCACCCGCCCGCGCTACATTGGACAATGGAGACCTCGCGACGAGGCTCATTGGTACTCAACCATTACACTCAATGGTGTTGAACACAAGATCCCCGATGGCATAGGGGCGCAGGACGGCGAGGACGTCCTGCGTCTGCTGCCAAACGTCGAGGGCAATCCCGATCTCATCGGTCTGGTTAAGAACGGCGACATGCTTGCGTATGTGAGAGATCCGCTGCGCAAGTCCCTCAACTTGTTCCCCTTACCGAATGAGAAAGACGCTTTCGACATCATCAAGGGACGCACATCTCATGCTGAACTCGGATACAGCGAGGATGACGGACGCCCGAAGCAGATTTCACTCTGGTATGAACATGACCCCTGGCCATACGACCGCCCTCTCCACATACCATTCGATCGGCCGTTTTGCACAGATCGTACAGGCGGGGACATCGCAATCTATCGCGTTTCGCTTCGCGGCTATGGAATCGACGAGCAGCGCGAAGAACAACTCAAAGCGGAAGTGCTGCACTGGAAGGAGATTCTGCGCCCTGCGAGATTTCCCAAGGAAACGATGAACACCGACCCCGTGGACTTCACCACAATCGCGGCACTCAGAAGCATCGCCGAAAAATGTATTAAGCATCCATACGGCGATCAAACCCCACCATTGCCCTTTATGTTGAACTGCATACAGTGGGTGACCATGGTGTTCTCGCTTGCCGTCTGCTTCCCGCTCTCTCATAAGATGCTCAGAGACAACGGCTGGTTCGATGATTACCAACGCAACTGGGGTGGCCATGTTAAACTCGCCCCGAACGATACGCTTACGGGACTCGACGAACTTCCGATTCCGTTCTATTCCATTCGGGACGTCATTTCCGATGCGCTGGACTTCTACCTGCCAGACGAGAAGGCTCAGATTAGCGCCTTGCTGAATCAGAGCAATATCGCCGCTAGAATGGGGGCGCATGGCGAAACCGCAGATCAGCGATTCACCATGCCGTCGACGTTCATGCTGGAGAACCGTCTCCGCGCTGCAGGCATCAAACGCAAGACGGAGTCGGTGTTCGAGTATGTGGCGACGGTGGTTGCGCCTGAAAAGCTTGTCAAGGCCGATCAGCAACAGGAGTCCGTACAATGAGCGAATTGTCCGTCTTGGCCGTCCACGGCGTAGGCGCTGGGGAAGGAGCAGCGCGCAAGGGGTTTTCCAAGGAGCTGAAACGGCTTGTATTCCCCGATGAGACGGAAGCCGACCGGCGCTGGCATGAATGCGTGTGGGAGGATCTGAACGACACCATCGACAAGCACATCAGCGGTATCCTGAAAGAGGCCATCAAGGAATACGAACTGCCGTCGGAACCAGGTGGTGACGGCAAGTTGAAAAAGGTATGGAGCACGGTCAAGCCGTTTCTGGCCAATTTCGTGCTTAACGTTCTTGGCAAATTCGCCGAGACCGCGCTCGACATCGCCCTCGACTTCGTGCTGTATCTCGATTCGCAGCAGGGGCGAAAAGTCCGCGACCGCCTGCGCACGAGAATCGCGGAAGTCGCCGACTCCAACCCCAACGGCATCGTGCTCGCCGCGCACAGTCTCGGCTCGGTCATCGCATACGATGTGCTTGCGGAAGCCCACCTGAACGGCGAGGAGCTACCCGTCAAGTACCTCGTCACGTTCGGCTCACCGCTTGAGTGGACGCATGACCTCCGGAAAACGGAGGAGAAGGAAGAGTGCAAGTTCACGTCAATCGGGAGAATCCCGTGGCTGAACTTCTATTACAAGGAGGACTACGTCACACGCAACAAGAAACTGTCGAAGGAGAAATTCAAGGAAGTCGACAATGTGCTTCTTCCATTGCCACAGACTGAATCATCCTTCGCCACGATGAAGTCGCATTGCGCTTATTGGACGGATGAGCGGCTGGCAAAACGGCTGCAAGAGATTGTGGAACGTTAAGGAACAGCAAACGTACAACACCAATGTGGCGTGTTCTATTTCCACGAGCGCAAAAGCAAAAGTATCGGGATCGGTGGTGGCGGGGTTTCCGTCGCCGGCCGAGCAGTACCTGGAGCC
The DNA here is from genome assembly GCA_902772905.1 of uncultured bacterium. Classification (GTDB taxonomy): domain Bacteria; phylum Verrucomicrobiota; class Kiritimatiellia; order RFP12; family UBA1067; genus UBA1067. Next base: position 2,532 of record CACYCL010000185.1, read on the forward strand.
GCCGCTTGACCTGAATGAACTTCTGGTGAAGCGTCCCCGACTCTTGGGTCCGGGTACGATGATGGCGGTGAGTTGGCAAAGCGCTTAGGCGTCTGAACGCCAGGTGCAGGCGGAACGGAACTGCGCCGTCCTCTTCTTCCAGCTGCGGTAATAGGCGAAT
>CACYCL010000186.1 GCA_902772905.1 uncultured bacterium
ACATCCCGAAACGCACTTCAGCCTTTATCCATGCGGGTGCGGCGCACTTCCTCGCTCAAAAAATGGGTAAACTCCAGCACAAGATAAAAGAAAGAGAGGCCGCAGGCGCAGAGAAACCCCGTTGCCGCCGTCTTCAATTATGATGTTTAAGACAAGGGGCTGAAGCCATGTTCAAGCAAGCTGTTTAAGATGGGGCTGAAGTGAGAAATGTAGAATAGAAGTAAAATGGAAAATGGCGGCGACGGCGGCGACTCCGCAATTATACATTCTTCATTTTCAATTTTACATTTCCTTCCGTCCACACAAGCTATATATAATGACCGCGCGCGCGCGTTATATATTGGCGTCGACTACCCCTTCACAGAGGCGAGAAATGCATGAACGCACCGCGAGGTTCAGCTCGGTATCCGGCACCGCCAGGGCCGATTCCGCTGCAGAAGAATGAAAAGTGGTAAATAGATGACGATTGAGATATAACGCTATTTCCCTATGTTGAGAACCTTGAAGCCTATTTTCCGAAGAGCCGCAGCATCAAGGCAGTTGCGCGTGTCGAACACAAGCGCCGGTTTGCGCATCGCGCCATATATCCTACGCCAGTCAAGTGCTGGATAATGGCGCCAATCCGTCATAACTACAACAGCGTCGGCAGATTCCACTGCCTTGTACTCATCCTCAATATAGGATACCCCGTCCAGGTCGGCTAAATCGCGTCGAGCATTGACCAACGCCTTTGGATCAGTAATCACCAGGCGCACATGCTCATCGGCAAGAAGCCTCGCAACCTTGCCCGCCGGAGTCTCCCGCGTATCGCCGGTGTCGGCCTTGAACGCGAATCCGAAAAGCGCAATCTTCTTGTTGGCCAGCGTGTTGAACATCTCCCTGAAAAGGCGCGACACTATCCGCTCCTGCTGATGTTCATTCATCTTTATTACGCCAATCCAATATTCGGCAGCCGTGTGCAGGCCAAATGTTTCGCAAAGATAGACTAGATTGAGCACATCCTTCTTAAAGCAGCTGCCGCCAAAGCCTGGACCGGCCTTTAGGAACTTCGGACCGATTCGCCTATCCGCACCTATGACGCGCGCGACCTCGTCCACATCCGCCCCTGTCGCCTCGCAGAGTCCGGCGATTGCATTGATGGAGCTGACGCGCTGTGCAAGGAATGCGTTAGCAGCCAGTTTTGTGAGTTCCGCGCTCCAGACGTTCGTAGTAAGTATCCTGTCACGAGGAACCCAAGATGCGTATATATCGACAGCCTCGTTGATGGCGGCTATGCCGACATCGTCCTGCGGACCGCCTATCAGCACGCGATCCGGTTCGAGAAGATCCTTTATGGCAGTGCCTTCCGCAAGGAACTCCGGATTCGACAGCACCGTGAACCTGTACTTTGCGTGTGTGTTGAGAATTGCATCCATCGCCGCCGCCGTGCGCACTGGCAATGTGGACTTTTCGATGACAATCTTGTCCCCGTCGGCATACTCCTTGATGTCCCGCGCCGTCGCCTCCCAGTACTGAAGGTCGCTTGCACGGCCAGCACCGCGCCCAAACATCTTAGTAGGCGTGTTTACTCCGACGAACACGATGTCGCATTCTTTCACGGCACCTTTTATGTCTGTCGAGAAGAACAGATTCTTGCCACGAACTTCCTTTACAACGTCCACAAGCCCTGGCTCGTAGATCGGGAGCGCGTAGTCAGGCGAATTCCATGCAGAAATCCGGTCTTTATTTATGTCAACAACCAGAACCTTGCGGTCTGGGTTCATCTTGGCTATGACAGCCATTGTCGGGCCGCCAATGTAGCCAGCACCTATACAGACGATGTTCTTGTTCATAAGAGGTAGAGAATGGAGGTAGAACTACTTTAGCAGGCGAAACGCCTGCGCAACAGTTGCGGAAAGATTAGACGCGGCAGTTTGCACGTCAAGCGCCTCCTCAAGAGTGACAATCTTGCGGAGAATCGGGAAGAATGCATCAATGCCGGCGGAGTTAACCGCCTCTACGCCGTCTCCAACGCATCCGCAAAACGCAACCACGCGCTTGCCATGCCGCTTGGCAAGCCTGGCCACGCCGATTGGCGCCTTGCCCATCACGGTCTGTCCGTCAAGCCGCCCCTCGCCCGTCACAACAACATCGGCATCAGCGATGTCTGCCTCAAGGTTGGTCTCACCGAGAATCAGGTCAACGCCAGGCGTAAGCTCTGCGTTCAGGAACGTGCGAAACGCATATCCCAGGCCTCCCGCCGCGCCTGCGCCCGCGGCCTCGGCATCACCACCCGCTATTGCCGCAAAATGCGAAAGCGCCGCGTCTAGCTCCGCAACCATCTCCGGCGTTGCACCTTTCTGCGGACCGAACACGGCGCTCGCGCCTTTGGAACCGCACAGTGGATTAGTGACGTCGCAGGCTATGCGAAAAGCCAGAGATGAGAATCCCGACTTCGGCGGCTCTATGCGAACGAGCCGTGCAAGCGCCGCGCCGCCGCGAGGGAGGTCTCTCCCTTCGGCATCGAGAAAACGCCAGCCAAGGGCCTGGAGCATTCCAGCGCCGCCATCATTCGTGGCGCTGCCGCCTATGCCGATGACAAATTTCGACGCACCCGCCTTGACCGCGTCCAAGACCATCTCGCCAACGCCGAATGTGGTGGTGAAGAGGGGGTTCTTCTCTGCGCCCGACACAAGCGTTATGCCTGACGCCTGCGCCATTTCCATGACCGCCGTGCCGCCAGGAAGGAGCCCGTACTTCGCGACCGTCGGGCGACCAGCGGGGCCTGTCACAGAGACCTCGCGGATGCTTCCGCCCATTCCGTCAACGAGCGCGTCAACCGTTCCTTCGCCGCCATCGGCAAGCGGGCGAACAACGCAATTCGAATCAGGGAATACGCTGCGCACTCCCTCTGCCACGGCATTGCCTGCTTCAATGGAACCAAGGCTGCCCTTGAACGAATCCAGTGCTATTACAACCTTCATTTTCTTCCTCTCGTGTTCAGACTTCCTCTACATGCGCTTCACCGGCGTAGACATGCGTTCCGCCCACATCAAGCGAACCGTCGGGCCGAATGCCACCGCACAAGCCCCTGACTGGCTCAGCGTCGCAGTCGCGCTGACGTACAGAGACAATACGACCATTCAGCGCATCGAGCGCTGATATTTCGCGGTGCACGGCCTCAAAGCCATTGTCGCACCAGATGCCATGCCACTTTCCTAGCTGATCCAGAATCGCATTGCGCACCTGCACCGTCTTGACACGACGTCCTGTCGCCAAAAGAAGCGATGTCGCACGGCAAGCGACATCCGCAGGCCAATCGCACTGCCTGACATTCACTCCTATGCCAACAATCACGCACTCGCCTTGACGCTCACAGAGTATGCCGGCTATCTTCTTGCCGTCTACAAGCACATCATTAGGCCATTTGATCATTATCCGCCCGCGAAGATCGTCGCCAATAGAAGAATCTTCTCGCATGCGCAGTTCCACAAGACCGTTTGCCACGGCAAGCCCGGCTACGAGAGGCAATGTGGCAACAGCCTCCGGCGGCTGCCCGTCAACTGGCAGGACGACACTCATCAAGAGGTTTTCTCCAGGCTTGGAGCTCCACTTGTGATCCAGGCGTCCTCGTCCTGCGGTCTGGAAGTCCGCAGTGAAAACATCGCGCGGGCCTCCCGCTCGCGCATCGATATTGGTCGACGCGGTCTCATGCTTGTGGTGTATGTTCCAACGGGCCTTGGAGAACTCACAGCCACAATACGACTGACGGTAGAGGCCAAGAGCCGTTGCGCGTTCAACTGAACGTCCATATCCATCGTGCGCCTTGAAATCATACGGTGCAAAACGCGCCGAACCAGCCGGCCTGCGGATGCTCTGGCCTGCTTCCGCCGCCACTGCTTTCTCGGCTGCTGCGAATATCATTGAGCTTACCTTGTGCGGCGAAACAGTAAGGGAAGTAGTGAACGAGTCAAATCCGTGAGCATTGGCATATTCTGCCGTCTTGGCGAGATTGTAGCGGAAACACCTGGCGCAACGCTCGCCCTTTTCCGGCTCATGTTCATAGCCAACGGCCACTTCTCGCAACCATTCCCCGTGGTCATACGGAAGCGCCGAAATCGGCACTCCTTCGGCCTCCGCAAGCGTCCTGGCGGCGTTCAGCCGCTTGTCGAACTCCTCTTGCGTGTCGATGTTCGAGTTGGCGAATAGAAGCGCAACTTCATCACCGCCTTTTCTGACTTCAGGCACACAGGAACTCGCGCACGGTCCACAGCAGACATGTATCAGTGTACGCCCCATCACACAGCACCAAGCAATATAAACGCCATACGCCCTCCGCCACAACGCTAGTTCGGCAGCGTGGCAACCTTCACGACTGCAGGCGCAGACGACGACGTGCGCCGCACAAACACAAGCGAATTGCCCTCTGGAACCTGAACCTCTGCAACTGGTGCGCCATCGCCGGAAAGCACGATGCGCCCATCTTCTGGACGATTAACACGCATGGCAAAAACCTCTTTCGGAAGCCCCGACCAAGTTCGCAAGTCTGCCTGGGTGACTGATGCCGCCCATGCTGCAGCAGCCACTTGCGACGCTCGCAATGCAATCTGCGTGTAACTGTCGCTGACATTGTCCGCCGCCACGCCAAGCGCCACCTGCACACCGATCTTCACGATTGTGCGCGTAATCTCGCGCACAAGCGCACTGCGAAAGTAGACGTCGAACTCCGTCTTCAGAAGACCGTCAACATCCTGCACCGTGACTAGCTGCCGCTTCGCACCACCGGCCATTACATTGTACACCGTGCCTGCCTGCCTGCGGTAACGCAGATACGGCAAAGCCATTCCCGCGTAGAGAACATAGCGGTTGGCATACGGGATAAACACGGTCGGAAGGTCAAGACGCCATTCCTCACGAACAGGGCCAAGCCCGTCCTCAACGAACACCCACACGAGATTGCGCGGTCTGACACTGGATTTCGCGAGGACCAAATCGGCTTTGAGAACGACATTGCCCGGGTCAATTTCAGCAAGCTCCTTTAAGTAGTTGACGCCATCGCCTTCGCCAGAAAGCAGCCTAAAAACTCCTGTCACATGCTGTACGTAACGATTTAACCAGTCCTTGCGCGCCAGCGTCTCCACATCGCCGTCAATGGACATGTCGAACCCGCACTGCGTCTTCACTTTCGATGCAAACCCATCGTCCGAAAACGCATCGTCAACTGCCTTGTCGGACTTTGCCAAATCTGCTCCGGCGGACGACGAATCCACGCCTTCCTTCTTTGCATATTCGTCTGCGCTCTTCGCCAGCGCCTCGGCGGCATCTGCGATCTCTTTCTTGCGATCCCATAGCCAGTTATCCTGATGCTGCGCGGCACGGTTGAGTTCCGTGCGCGCCGCATCGAACTTGCCGTTGCGCATGTAGTCGACAGCCTTGTAGAAGCAGGTGAAGATTCGATCCTCACCCCCGCCGGCGTATGGGAATGCACGATCATTGGATATCATTGCAAACGCACCGGTCACGCCCTGCTTGAACACGCTAGTTGCATCATTGCGAAGGAACACGTCTTCAGCCTTGTCAAACTGGTCCACAGCCGAATGGAAGTCATTCAGCAGGTAGCGAGACCCGCCGGCGTGGAGTCGCCACAACAGTTCGTCCACGCCGCCATCATCGGCTTTTTCCTCGATTTCAGCCACAGGAGCGGCATAGTCGCCAGCCAAAAGAGCCTTTTCGTAGTCGTCCAGGATTTGCTTGTTGGTACGACACCCGACGATGGCAACGGCAACAGCTGCGACACACAGACGCAGGAGGCGAAGATTCGCAGCCATATCAGAATCCGAGGTTCACGCCCTGGGAAGGCGCAGGAGTCGGAGCTGTCTTGACTGGAACAGCCGCCTTCGCCGCAGCAGCAGCGGCCTGAAGCTCTGCCTGGCGCCGAGCAAAGCCAGCGGGATCTATCTTCGACTGGATAATCGATGCAACATTCGCCGCAGCCCATTCAGTTGACCCAGAAGTGAATATTGCCGGCGCACCATAGAAGCCCTGTGAATCAACGCGAACTATGTCTGACACGACAATCTCGGTTGTTGGCGCATGTACGCAGCGGAAGCGCACCTCTGCGAACTGCGCCGACGGTGGCGGCAGGGCAAGGCCTGTCACATAGTCCGTGCCTGGAGAGGCGACATCCGAGAACATCACCTCTGCAACCACCAGATAGTCGGTGGCAAGCTTCTTGGACAGCCGGCATACGTCATTGGGGTTTGCGTTGGGGTCGTTGACGATGCGATCCAGCTCACGATCCAGTTCTGGCCCGAATGAGCGGTCAAGAGTCCGGAAGCTACCGCTCTGCGTCAGCTGTATGCTCAGATGGTCAACGAGCGTGTCGAGCCAATCCCGTGCGACAATCGTATTGCCCCAGACACTCACACTCTGCGACTTTGTGATAAACGGCGCGACTGCGATGCGCGGCTTCTTCACTGGGAAGACCCCTGCCGAGGCTGCGGGCGCCTTGGCTGTTATCTCGTTCGCCTGCGCAGGCATCGGCGGTGCCGCGCCCTCGTCGTTGTCGTAGAAGCGTAGGACGTCCTTCAGCTTCGCCTTGCCGGAGACGAGCTTCGCGGATGAGGTGTTCTTGCCGCAATCGGTCACTTCGCACACGCCGACGGTCTTCTCCTTGTAGACTGTCTCGCCCGTGTCGTCGTCGACGATGGCCTTGCGGCGGCGCACTTCGTACTGCTCGCCGACTTCGAGGAAGTCGCCTCCGTAGCTGAGCGTGAGGTCGCCGTCGTCATCGTCGTAGTCCATTATGTACATCGGGTAGTCGCGCATGAGGATCGCGAGGGCGACGCGTTTCACGACATAGACGAGCATGTCCTTTGGCGTCTGGCAGTATGCGGCGACGCGGAGCGTCTCCGCTTCGTACGGTTGTTGGGTCCTGAGGTCGTTCGCACGGATCGAGACGGTCGCGATGTATTCCGACTTCGCTGTGCCGCCGATCGAGCGGCTCTTGCCGCTCGGCAGAATCTGTACGATCTCGCCGCTCATGGCATAGCCCGCAGGGATGAGGTCGGCCTTGCCGCCGAAGCCCTCCTCGCGCGCGGCGGTATCGTACATGTCGCGGTCGAGGCACTTGTACTTCTTCGCCTGCACGAGCTTGGTTAGCAGAAGCTTGTCGATGCCCTCAAACGCAGTGCGGTCCACGCCAGACTGGTACGTCATTTTGTCGAGGACGAGCCACTTAGTGGCCTTTGGAGCTGCCGGAAGTTGTACGGCGGAGAGCGCAGCCAGCGCGGCAAACAGGGCAATGCGCTTCATCATTTGCTCTCCGCTTCTGTTTCTGGCTTCTTGAACACGAGCTTGACCACCTTGTCGCTGTCGCCCTCGTCCATCTCTACGATTTTGCGGATTGCTTTGCATCCATCAAGCGTAGCGACGACCGCATGCTCAATCTTCAGTACGCGTACCGATTCGTCTGCATCGACATTCTTACCGTCCAGTTTGACGGTGACGTCGTCCGCATCAAGACCCTTGGGTGCCTTCACCTTGAAGGAAAGCTTACACGTGAAGAAGTCGAGAAGCTTGTCGGCGATCTGCTCGCAAGCCTTCTCCACGAGCTTGCGCTGCGGATCGGAAACTTCGCTTGCAACGACGCTGTTCACCTTCGACGACCATTCGCTCGTGCCCTTGAAGGCGAAGAGCACGTTCCCCTGCAGATCGCGGACCTTGCCGACGTACGGCTGCGTGTACGTGGTCATCTTGACCTTCGTTCCCTTACCGTTCACGGTGATTGTGCGCGAGTCCTCCTCTCGGTCGCCCATGGCTGCGGTCAGGATGCACGTTGCGCCGGCGAGCGCAGAGGAGTTGTCGCCGTTCAGCCCCTGTTCAACAAGGTTCATGTCGGCGTTCGAACGGTCGATGACCTGTATCAGTGATCCCTTCTCGGACATCGCCGCCTGCAGGTAGTCCTTTGCAAGGGGTGTGTAGCGCTGGGTTATGTCGGTCAGGACCTTCGTACGCAACGATGATAGGGTCATTCTGTCTCGCTCGTTCTGGCTGCGGATTTGGTTTGCGTCATCGACATACTCCATCTTGCGTGTGTTCCAGTTTGCGCGGATAATGTAGTTGTGCACCTCGGCCACCTGAAGCTTCTCGCCCTGGTCGAGTGTCGGCAACTTATCGAGGTTTTTCTGCGGCTGCAACTGCTCGCCAAGCCATTTGTCGACCTGCACCATCGATTCGATCGTGCCAAAGCCGGCAATCATGAGTCGAAGTTTCTTTGGCCCAGCTTTGGCGACCGACTCTTGGGCCTCAGTCAGTTCTTCTGCGGCAAGGGTGGTGCCCGTCATCGCAGCCGCACACACGGCAACGGCCAGTATTTTCAATGCCTTCATTTCGATTTTCCCTTTATTGCTTTTTGTGGCGATGTTCGCCGTCAGTTCAACACGTTCGCCTTGTCAACCGCCTTCTGGAGAGGTACGCGCTTCTGCCAGAAGTCAAGGCCTGTTGCAACGTCGGTCAGACGCAGAATGAGCGAATTCTCCTTGTAGAAGTTTCCATTATCGCGACGCACGTTCTGTTCCCGGAGCTTGCCTGTGAGGATGAATTCAGGGCGAATCGGAGCAACACCTGTCTGCGCGGCAAACGACTCATTATAGACGACGAACTTCTCGCCATTCATCATTTCCTCTTCAAACATCGCCTTCAGCGAGTCAGCGAGATAGCCAGCCTGCGAACCACGAGCCATGGTATCTACCGTGAATGGCTTCACGTTCACAACGCGGCGCGCATTTGGCTTTGCATAGCGCACCGACGCCCGATCAATGTCCTGAATGGCCTTGGAGACGACGATGCGAAGATCCGCCTCGGCGAACCCTGACGTGACCTCCGTATCCTCCCCCTCGGCTATGCGCCTGGTCTGCTCGGTCATGCAGCCAGTCATGGCTGCGGCTGCGACTGCAAAAGCCGCGAATACAAGTTTATTCATTGCCTTCTCCTTGTTGTTAGTTTGTCATCAGAACCCGACATTGACAATCGGGAAGCACTTTAGCCCTGACTTGTTGAAGTTCAACCCGCCGATCTGAACACCGTGAAGATCCTCGGCAAAGTTCACAAATGCGATCTGGAGCCCGTACGCACGACCACGCACGACATTGACCGCGCCCACCTGAATGCCGCCCATCGTCTCGCCGACGGCATTCCCGCAGAGGTTGGCGGCTATTCCGCCAAAATCATGCGTCACCGACGAGAACGCCCCCGCGTCAAGCCCGTATGTATTCGCATACGCACCCCAACCAAGATTTAGCCTGGCACCATAAATGCTGCTCTCGTCGTTTGGAATCGACCACGGCAGAATCGTACCGCCAAGCGCCATGTCCCATCCTCGCCAGCCATACTCGTTGCCATTGCCGCGAGTGACGAAGGTAACGTCGTTTGGCCCGGTTCCGGCGGCACGGTCATTGGCAACTCCCTTCCCTGCCTCAAACCTCGCGGCATTCGCCATCGTCGCAGCGCCTGCGACGATCATGCAAAAAACAAGAATCTTACCCATGGCAACACCCTCCTCAGTTGGATTTCCTTACGTAGAACCTCATATCAGCCGCACTTGGGTTCGGAGCCGTCCCCTTGAGCGCGCATATCTCGTACGGCTGGAGCATCCGCGCACTCCAGGAGGAAACGACGGAATCGATTTCCACACCGTCCGCATCGAGCCACTGCACCTTCCAGTCAACGGCAAGCCGACTGCTGCAGTTGTTGACGAGGTTGGCCTGAAACGTCATGAATCCGCCCTGTCCACGAACACAGCGGACATCGGTCACTACAACGTCTCCGCTAAGGTTTGGCGCGACCGTCACACGCGTATCCGCTGGAGGCATCGCCGCATTCTGGGGCGGAGCTATGCATCCCGCAAGGGCGCAGGCGACACCTGCCAACGCCACTGTCATCAGTTTCTTCATCGTGGGAACTCCCCTTTCTTGACTTCGTTTACGTAAGCGGAAAAAGCGCTTCTCACAACCGATGCAAGATCCGCGTACTTCTTGACAAAAGACGGCGTGTGCTCGTTCAGGCCGAGAAGGTCGTGCATCACAAGCCACTGCGCGTCGCATACCGGACCGGCGCCGATGCCAACAGTTACAATCTTGAGCGCGGCGGTTATTTCCGCCGCAAGCTCAGAAGGTATGCACTCCAGCGTCACAGCGAAAGCACCAGCCGCTTCGACAGCCTTGGCATCGCCCAACACCCTCTCCGCCGCCTCACGCGTCTTGCCCTGCTTCTTGAACCCGCCGTACTCGTTTACGCTCTGCGGTGTCATGCCAACGTGCGCAAGAACGGGTATGCCTGCAGTCGTCATGCGTTTTATAAGATTGCATACGGACGCCCCCCCTTCGAGCTTCACTGCGTCTGCGCCAGCCTTGATTATGGCGACCGCGTTCTCCATCGCCTCGTCATCGCCACACTGGTAAGAACCGAACGGCATGTCACCCACTACCATGGCGTTCTTAACGGAGCGAGAGACCGCGCCAACGGCCGCCAGAGTGTCAGACATGTTCACCGGCAGAGTAGTGTCGTATCCGAGAGCATTCATGCCCTGCGAATCTCCAACAAGGATAATCGGAACCCCAGCCTCGTCGGCCAGTCTGGCAAAACAGGAATCATACGCGGTACAGCACCCAAGCCTCTCTACTCCCTTGGCTGACCTCACTGAAGCTACATTCCACTTCTTCATGGCTAACATTATATCAAATTTTCAGTTTTTCTGCGACAACGCCAGCACAAGCACGTTCTCAAGCGCACCGTCACCACCGTCTGAGACCAACACCAAAGACTGCCTTCCATCAGGCAGCTTGGGGCCGAGGCACATTGCCTCGTAGTTCGCAAACGTAGAAGGCGCCTCCCACACAAGAGCCTTGCCTTTCTTGCCAAGTTCTATGCGATATATCCTGATTCTGAACGACGGCAGCATCTTCACGGAGAATTCACGCTCAAGAACAAGGAGAGAGGCGTCTGGCAGCACTGCAAGTTCAGAAACGCCAGAGAACGTACGCCTGCCAAGAGGCCTGCCGCCAGCTGGATCGACATGGTACTCGAACTGCCGAGACGGCCTGAACGCGTCATCCGCACCATTTCGGATAAATTCCTGTATGCGAACAACATTCGTGGCGTCGCACGAAAGGTTTTCCTCATTGGCTGTGTAAAGCCTGAGACCATCTGGCGACATCGCAAGACTTTCAAGGGACCGGTATTTGCGCACGTGCTTTCCATAGACCGTTGGAATCTCAAGCGCGGCAACTTCTCGACCTGTAGACGTGTCGAACGCTCTCACAGACGTGTCGATCTCGTCCGACACCCACACGTTGCGCGTAAGCGGATCGTATGCGCACCCCTCCAGATCCATGCGTCCTTCCAGGCGCACAGCTCGGTTGGTCTTGAAAGAGACCTCGCCGTCGGCAAGGGCGATTGTAACCTCATAGAGCCAACCACCCTTGTCGTTCACGCAGAAGTAAGTGTTGCCCCCGACACGCGACAACGCAGACGCTTCGTCTGGACCTTCGTTTCGTGAAGATTCGCTGACGACTTCCGCGCTCAGCGCAGCGGCGGCAACTACAACGGCAAGCCACATCTGCTATCTGGCCTCTGTCGCCTTGATCCTGTCCCAGGCCTTGTTGTACAGTTCCATCACTTCAGGCCTGTCGTCAAAACCGCGCAGCACCTGTCCACGGGCGATTACCTCAGGCGAAAGGATTATGATTGCGCGATAGGCTGGATCAAGCGCATCGATGCCAGGCTTCACAGGATTCGGCCCGCAAATGTACTCCATGTTGACCTTGGCAACATCGCCATCGTATATATAGTTTATGAAAGCGTATGCAAGATCCTTGCGGCGGGCATCCTTGGCAACGACCATCTCGTCAAACGCAATCGTGAACCCCTCCTTGGGCAATGCAAAGCCAATGTCATCACGCGGCGGCGCGCCAGCTTCTTCGTCGCCCACTATCACCTGCGTCACGTCAGTGGAATATCCCTGCCCAACCCAAGTCGCGCCGCCCGGGACCTCTGTCTTGTAGCTCTCGGAATCGAACTTGCGTATGTTTCCGCGCCACTTGAGCACCTGCGCAACCGCTGCGTCGATCTCCTTCGGATCTGCCGAGTTTATCGAGTAGCCGAGCGACATCAGACCCGCGCCGATGACTTCGCGAATGTCATCAAGAATGGTAACACGTCCCTTTAGTTGAGCAGATTCAAGAACCGACCAGCTTTCAATGTCCACGCCCGTCGGAACCTTGTCCTTGAGATACATGAACCCAGTGTAGGTCACCGAATACGGCGCGCTGTACGAGAAAGAGGAATCAACGACCTGCGCGGCATAGGCGGGGTCGAAGTTCTTGCGCACATTCGGGCACTTGGCGTGGTCAAGCCTGTCGATCATGCCGTCCTTGGCCATCTGACCGATCTGGTACGAACTTGGCATCATAATGTCGTATCCGGTGCCGCCAGCCTTTAGTTTCGCGTACATCGCCTCGTTCGAATCGAACGTGTCCACCACAACCTTGACGCCAAGCCCCTTCTCGAAACCCGCAATAACGTCTGGCGCGATATAGTCGCTCCATGTGTAGATGTGCAGCTCTCCGCCTGCAGGGATCTTGCAGCCCACTGCCTCTGCAGCCGCAATGGCCTGCGCCGAGAGGTCCACAGAGTCGGTGTCGCCTGACTGCGAGCAGCCAGCCACCAGCACGGCTGAAGCAGCCGCAAATACCATAGTGTTCAACTTGGTCATCTTGCCAGAATCCTTTCTGTTAATACTTAGTTTTCCACTTCGGCATCCCGAAGCATGTGTATTATATCAAATTATGGACTAGTCAGCTGCAAGCAAAAGAACGGCTCAACAGCCCAGTGGTCCACTCGCCAAGCGTCTTATGTGAAACCTCAGTGAAGCCACGGGCGACATATGCCGCAAGCACATCTGGGTAGAGTTCCGTCAATATGCCAGAGACGACTAGATACCTGTTCGCACATGGAGCAATCTCGTCCACAAAGCGAACGAGCAACGGCCCCAGAATGTTGGCAACGACTATGTCTGCCCCCTCAAGGTCGCGCTTGTCGCGAGCCCCAAGGCCATATCGGAAGAACTCAATCGACACGCCATTGACCGCCGCGTTTTCACGTGAAGCATCCACTGCTTCCTGATCAACATCGAACCCGCGAACGGGCGAGTAGCCCAACTTCGCTGCGGCAATGGAGAGGATGCCCGACCCGCAGCCCATGTCGAGAAACGATGCGCGAGCACCACTTGCAGGCATCAGCTCGTCAATATACTCAAGGCACGCCTTCGTCGTCTCATGCTTGCCAGTGCCGAATGCAAGCCCTGGGTCAAGGATGATTGGAATGCGGTCTCCCTCGGGAATCCTTTCCCACGCAGGCACGGAGACAAGGCGGCGACCTATGTTCTCAATGGTAAAGTGTCGCCGGTACGAGAGCTTCCAGTCCTCGTCAGGGACCTCGCCACACTCGATCTGCGTGCTTACCCCGACTATGTCCACCGCCCTCTTGAGCGCGGCGGAAGCTGCGTCCACCTCGGACGGATCAGACAGGTATATCCTGACATTTGTAAGGGTATCCTCAATGTCGCGATACGACGACAAAATGAAATCCCCTCCATCGAACACCTCGAAGAGGGGATTTACAAAGCGCTCCTTCACGGAGCAGCCCACGTATGTCATGGCCGTAGCCGCAAGTTTACGCCTTAGCCGCCTTCTTGGCGACAAGCTTCTTGACGAGCGTCGGGCGCTGCACGAGGACACGAACTTCCTCCGCACCCATGTTGGCGACATCGTCAGCGGCCATGCCAAACTTGACGAGACGCGCGCGCTGCGCTTTCGAACGACGAGCCTTTCCGGCCGGCGTCTTGCACGGACGGACGTGAGATTCCTTTCGCAGTGTACGACCAGTACCCATTTTCTTCTACCTCTACTTTCTTCCTTTGGGAAAAATCAAGTGGTGCGTATTATACCGAATCGCGGCGAAAAACGCAAGTGGGGCGCGAACACCCCACCTGAGCAGGCCGCAATCCGGCCGTGTAGCCGCCTTACTTGCGCAAAGCCGCCTGCGCAGCCGCAAGGCGCGCGATAGGCACGCGGAACGGCGAGCAGCTCACGTAATTCAGGCCAATCTTGTGGCAGAACTCGACGGACGTCGGATCGCCGCCGTGCTCGCCGCAGATGCCGCAGTGAATCTTCGGACGCGTCGCCTTGCCGTCGGCGACCGCCATCCTCATCAGCTTGCCGACTCCCGTCTGGTCAAGACGCGCGAACGGATCGTTCTCGTATATCTTCTGGTCGTAGTACGAGCCGAGGAACTTGCCCGCGTCGTCGCGGGAGAAGCCAAAGGTCATCTGCGTGAGGTCGTTCGTGCCG
>CACYCL010000187.1 GCA_902772905.1 uncultured bacterium
CGGTATGCGGCAAGCAACGACGTGACTGACACGGGCACGGTCGTGGTGCGCGTCCCAGGCCGTTCGCTTGCCAAGGCGCGTTGCCACATCACAGATGCCATTCGCACCTATACTGAAGTGCCGCTGATCTTGCAGCCGGACGGCTCCGCGAGGTTTTCGCTCATGCCGGATTCCTTTGCTCTGATAGAGCTGGACCAGCAAGACAGGTGAAGTAGGCTTCAAATGAGATCGGTGTGGTTTTTAGGTGCGGCTGCGCTCATTCTTTCGGCGGGCGCAGATGTGACGCTCTCCGGGACGTGGCATGTCGAGGGCGAGGGAATTGACGGCGAGGCGAAGCTGCCGGGCACGCTCGCTGCCGCGCACCTCGGAAAGCGCTGGACTGTACACGACTTCGAGACGACGATGGATCTGCCGCAGTCCGAGGCGCTTGTGCAGGAGTGGCAGTATGCTGGCAAGGCCGTATGGTCGCGAGCCATCGAGTTGTCGGCGGCGGACTGCGAACATCCGGCGGAGCTGTTCCTTGAGCGCGTCATGTGGGCGAGCGAGGCCTTCTGGGATGGTGTGAGCATTGGTTCATGCGATTCGCTAGCCACGCCGCACGTATATGCCGTGCCGAAAGAACGGCTCACGCCAGGAAAGCACGAGCTCAAGCTCGTCATCGACAATTCTTGTCGCTACAATTTCTCGCGCGCCTCGCACGCTTACGGACCGAGCATGCAGGCGGTGTGGAACGGAGTGCTCGGCCGCGTCGAACTTCGCCGCGCCCATGCGCTTCGTCGCGCACGCGTCTTCGCGTCCGCGCCGTCGGGCGGAAAGCTGGAGGTCGAAACGTCCGCCGACGTGGCGTCCGTTGCTGTCGACGGGCTCAAGACGTCTGGCTGGACGCGCTGCGGCGACAGGATCGTCATTGCGCTTGCCGAGGAGCCGACGCACTGGAACGAGTTCCACCCTGCGCTCTACACCGTGCGCCTCAAGGCGAAAGACGGCTTCGAGCACAGCATCCGCTTTGGCTTCAGGACCGTTGGCACGAACGGGCATCTGCTTACGCTGAACGGAGCGAAGATATTCACTCGTGGCAACGTGGAGAACGCGAACTTCGCGAAGGACGGCATACCGTGGATGGACAAGGGCGAATGGCTTCGTGTGTTCAGAACGCTGAAGGACGAAGACGGCGTAAACGCGGTCAGGTTCCATACGTGGTGCCCGCCGGAGGCCGCGTTTCAGGCGGCGGACGAACTGGGACTGATTCTGCATCCAGAGGCGGGAATCTGGACCGACAGATGGATGACCGAGGCCGACGAAGTTGGCAACGGCAAGCCTGTGGACGGTTTTGTCCGCCGCGAAATGCGCGCCATCGCAGACGCGTACGGCAATTCGCCGTCGTTCTTCTCGCTTTCGATAGGCAACGAGCTAGGCACCTCAAACTTCGAGACGATGGGCAGGTGGGTTGCCGAGCACAAGAAGTACGATCCGCGCGCCCTGTGCTATGCGTCGTCCGCCCGAAAGCTGACTGCGGCAGATGACTTCTCGCTTTCGCACGTAGTGCCGGGCAAAGGGCTTGCGCGCGAGAAGCTCTTTCCGCACACCGACTGGGACTACGAGGACATCTACTCTGCGGCGAAGATTCCGACTGTCGCCCATGAGATCGGGCAGTGGCCGGTGTATCCGATATGGGAGGAGCTGCTCGCGCCGTTTACCGGCACGATGCGCCCGTGGAACCTTTCGCGCCACTACGAGACTGCTGCGAAGAAGAATGCGCTTAGGTTCCAGAAAGAATACCACTCCGCATCTGCGAAGCTAAACCGCCTCATATACAAGGAAGAGGTCGAGAGCTTCCTTCGTACCCCGTCGTGCGCTGGGCTGCAACTCCTTGAAGTTCAGGACTACACCGGACAGGCCGAGGCGCTTGTCGGATGGCGCGATCCGTTCTACGCGCTCAAGACGGGGTTTAAGGCGATGCCGCCGTTTGCGAATGTCTGGGGGCCGGTGTGCTTCCTTGCGCGGTTCCCGCGTTTCACGTATGTCGTTGGCGAGACGTTCCGCGCACGGCTTCAGCTGCGCAACCTGACGGAGCGCGCGCTAGAGCGCGGCGCGAAGTTTCCGTACGAGCTTGCCGGCGAAACGGGCGAGGTTGTTCTTTCCGAGGCGGTTCAGCCTGGCGAGGTGAAGACTGTCGGAGAGGTCGAGTGCCGGTTGACTGAGGAAATGACGCGGAGCCGTCAGACGCTTCGGTTCGGGTGCAACGAATGGAACTTCTGGGTATATCCGCAGGAGGGGCGGTGCGCGTTGCCGAAGGGCGTGGTGGAGACGGACGACGTGACGGCGATGAAGTCCGCGCTTTCGGACGGGAATACGGTGCTTTACTGCGGACCGAGCTTCAAGTCGGCGAAGGGACAGTTCAAGTCGGTATACTGGAGCGCACGATGGTTCCCGGTGGCGAACACGACGGCGGCGGCGCTTGGAACGTGGTTCGACGTGAAGCATCCTGCGCTTGCAGGGTTCGTGACCGACGACTTCACGGACTGGCAGTGGTACTCGCTTGCGCAGGGCGCGACTGTACACGCGCTCAGGGGGATGCCGGAAGAGTTCCGCCCGATCGCGCTTTCGGTGAACGACTTCCACTTCTCGGACTTCACGGCGACGATGTTCGAGGTGCTTGTCGGCAAGGGGCGGCTTTTCGTGTGCGGCTACGACCTTTCCGCCGACACGCCTGAGTCGAGGCGCCTCAGGGCGAGCGTATGCGCGTATCTTTCGGGGAAGCCTCGATCTGGCACGACGCGCATGCCGGAAAGCTGGCTCGCCGATGAGTTTGACGCGGCGAAGCCGCCGGACCTCTTCGGCGCGGTCTACGACGTTTCAACGAACTGGACCGGGCGCGCCTTTAAAATGGAAATAAGTGGAGTTCCGCCTACTACCGGCAACCTGAGGATCGACTTTCATCAGCCGTTGCCGGGGCTTACGTCGGGTAGGGGGCTTATTGAGGGACGAGTCTTCGAGGTTCCGTTCACTGAGAAGAAGGGCGAGACGACGCATGTGACGTTGCCCGTAATCCGCGAGGACTTTCTGGACGGGCGCATTGAGCTTGAGGTCAACGTCATGACGGGCGCTGGACTTGCTGTAGACCGCGTGAGGGTGATACCCGCGCAGTAGAGCAGGTTGAGGAGAGCACGTAATGCGAGGTGCGCCACTCTCGCATCGACATGCCGAAGCGCTTCTTGAAGAGCCGCTTGGCGTGGCTTTCGCAAGAGAAGCCGCAGGCGGAGGAAATCTTGCCGATGTGCGTTTTGGACGATGTCAGACGCCGCTTCAGTTCGGCGAACCGGATTCTCAATATCGCCTCAAGCATGGTTTCGCCCTGGCATTCCTTGAACCGCAGATCACAGAGCCGCCGCGAGACGCGTAGATGTTTGGCTACATCGGCTGCGCTGATGCCTTTCAGCGCGTTGTGACGTATGAACGACATTGCCTCTTCCGCCAGATGTGTCGCCGGCGAGAGCGGTCGCGTCGATTCGCGTTCGACGATTGTCTTTGCCGAGGATCGAAAGGTGGGCGCATGTCGCTGATCGCCGCTTTTCAATAGGGATTGGAGCGTGGTGGCGGCAAGTTCGCCCTCCTTGACATGGTCTGGGAAGATGCTGGTGAGTTGCGGCGTGGTGAAGTCGCAGAGCAGCTCGTCGTTGTCCACGCCGATCACCGCCAGTTGTTCGGGCACCTTGATTTTTCGCAAGATGGCCGCTTCCAGTACGTGCGTGGCCCGCAGGTCGTGGACGGCCATGACTGCGGCAGGCTTGGGCAGGCTGTCGAGCCAGTCGGCAAGGGCCGCGAGGTCGACCATGGATCCGTCTTGCGCATCCTCATTTACGTACCGTCTCACGTTCGTCCTCTTTCGTGCGGCGAGCTCCGCCTGAAACCCCTCTTCGCGGAGGATGGAACAGTAGTAGGGCCTGTTTGTCGGAACGAAGCCGAAGGAGCGGAAGTTTCCGAGGGTATGCAGGAAATTGGCGCCGAAGCGGCCGATGCTCATGTCGTCATTCCGCACGAAGGCAAGCGAACGCATGCGCCGCCCGAGCCATTTCTCGCGAGTGCCGATTACGACAAGGGGTATGGGCGATGTGACGGCATCGGCGGTGAGCGGTTCGCTCGTGATGATGCCGTCGGCCTCTTCCGGCAGGGGGAAATGCTGCGCCGAGCCTTCGCCCGAGAAGGGCAGCAAGCGGATGTTCCAGTGGGCGTTGGCGCGCGCGTAGCGCGAGATGCCGTAGAGGATGTCGCGGCCCGAGGCGTATGAGAGGCGCAGATGCACCCAGATCCTGTAGATTTTGCCCGAACGTCTTTTCATAGCGGGAAAGTATACCATATTCTGACGCAGATCGTGTAGAGAAAGTCATGTTTTTCTTGCCGTAAAAGCCATATGGACCGCTTGCGCCGAGAAGTGTCTTTTTGATATAGTATTGATGTGGAGGAGATTGGAGCCATGACACAAGAAGAGATTGAGCGGATAGCGGCGAACGTTCCGGCGGAAGAGCGTCCGGTGGCGGCGGCGAAGCTGTCTGGGCTTGGGGATTTTCTCGGCATCTACGGCGGGGAGCATATCGCCGCGACGGAGTTCGTTATCGGTGCGCTGCTCGTCACGTGGGGCGTTCGAGCAAGGGAGCTGCTGTTCGGACTGGCCGTCGGCAATCTTCTGGCGACGTGCATGTATGCGTTCTGCACGGCGCCGATTGCGGTTGATACGCGCCTGTCGCTGTTTGCCTATTTGCGCAAGGCAACCGGGCCGTGGTTTCAGCGTGTCTACAATGTGGCGTGGGGCGTGACGTCCATCTTCTACGCGGCGGCGATGACGGCCATCGCCGCAACGTCCATCAAGGAGGTGTTCGGTCTGCCGGTGCAGCTGGAATGGTATCCCACGAGCGTGGGATCCGTGGCATTGACGCTCGGGCTGGCGGCGGTGACGGTGTTTGTCGCGGCATATGGCTTCAAGGGTGTCGCCCGGTTCTCCTCCATCTGCGCACCGTGGATGATCACGATGTTCTTCTGCGGGGCGGCGGTGTCGCTGCCGACGCTCTGCCGGGCTGCTGGATTCGGCCCGGTCGGCGGC
>CACYCL010000188.1 GCA_902772905.1 uncultured bacterium
CCGGCGACGTGGCGGAGCCTGTTGGCGAGGCCGCCGCCGGAGGCGCGTCGGCTGACGACGAGGTGATCCTCGTCGCGCCCGCGAAGAGGGGCGCCGCGTTCTTCAGGGTCTCTCGCTGACGCCCCGGGGAATGCAGGGCTCAAGATGGAGAATGCAGCTGCATTCTCCATCTTTGCATTTCTCATTCTGCCATAAAATCTGAACTCAAGCTACATGCCACGCGGCGTTTTTGGTATAATACGCCCTGTAATGTCAAGAGTAGCGGTAGTAGGTGTCGTCGGAAGGACGAACGCTGGGAAGTCGACGCTAGTGAATGCGCTTGTCGGCGAGAAGGTTTCAATCGTTTCGCCCGTGGAGCAGACGACGCGCAACACGATTCGCGGCATAGTCGCCGACGAGCGCGGGCAGCTCGTGCTTCTCGACACGCCGGGTCTCCACAAGGCCGTCGGCGAGCTTGGTCGCATTCTCAACAGGATGGCGCGGCGAAGCGCAGCCGGAACGGACATAACGTGCGTGGTGTTCGATGCGTCGCAGGAACCGCAGCTGGAGGACATTGGCTGGATGCAGCGCGTTTCCAAGGAGCGTCCGGAGAAAGTCGTGTTCGTGCTGAACAAATGCGATCGTCAGCCGTTCTTCGAGCGCATGTTCAGGGATGCATGGGCCGAGGCCTGTGCGCAGGGGGAAGGCGATCAGGGCGAAAAGAGGCCTGAGCCGGTGTGGATCAAGAGCTGCGCTTCCACGCCCGGCGGAGCCAAGGCGGTTGGCGATGCGCTTTTTGATCTCGCAGAAGAGGGTGAGAAGCTTTTCGACGACGAGATCGTGACGGACTATCCGCGCAAGTTGACGATTGCCGACTCAATTCGCGAGAAGTACCTTGCGAAGATGCACCAGGAGGTGCCGCATGAAATGGGCGTGCTTGTCAAGAGCATAAAGGAGGAGCGTGGGCGATGGAGCGTAGACGCGGAAGTGCTTGTGAACCGTCCTTCGCAGAAGCCAATTGTGATTGGCAGGGGAGCGGAGACGATCAAGTATGTGCGCAAGTGCGCGGAGCGCGAACTGTCTGACATTTTCGGAGTGAAAGTGGCTATGGAGCTGTGGGTGCGCGTGGAGCCAGGCTGGATGAAGAACAGCAGGCTTCTTGCGCAGATGGGGTATTTGGGAGAACTGGTTTGAGTGGAAGAAGTAAAATGGCAGAGACGAGAGGAATGGTGGTCTGGCTATCGTTCCTGTTGTCGCTTCTGTCTATTTTCTCTCTGTCCGCCGATGACGATTTGTCTATTGCCCGCGAGGCTCTTCGTGACGGCCTGTGGGATGTGGCTCGCGCACACGCGCTTCCTTCCGCGTCGACAAATGACGAGGCGCGCCTGGTCGTTCTGGAGAGCTGGGCAGGCGAAGGGCTGCGTGAGCAGATTGCAAAGTCGCTGGAGACATGGAAAGACTCAAATGGCCTTGGCTTCGACTATTATCGCGCCATCGTCGCCGGAGACCATGCAACGGCTGCGGCGATACTCAAGGACGGAGGATCTGCAGAAGGCGTTCTTGAGGCGAAGCTCATGGAGGCGGACGAGCTTGCAAAGTCGGGATCGCGCGCCGCTGCCGAGGTGCTGTGGCGCGCCGTCGCGTCTGCGACGAATGCGCCGACCAGGGCATTCGCAATCGCTGCCGTGAACCTGATGGATGCCGCGTTGCTCAGGCGCGCATACGCAGACGCGCGCACTCTTCGCGAAAAACGTATCATAGGCTTGCGCCTGGGGCGGGCTCTCATGCGCGGCAAGGATACTGTTGCAGAAGGAATGAAGCTTGTACGTGCGGTTGTGCGCGACTCTCCGGACGCAGATGGCGCACAGGAGGCGTTTCTTGCGATGGCGGACGTGGAGCTTGAGGCCGAGCGCTGGAAGTCGGCTGCGGACATTTACACAGAGGCTGTTGAAATATGGCCGGAGGCGGTCAAACGATCGTCTGTGCAGGAAGGTCGCGGGTGGGCGCTTCTCAAATTGGGGAAACGCGAAGATGCTCTTGCTGCGTTTGCGATGGCAGAGGAGTTGGCGGTTGACGGCGATGCGAAGGCCACTGCGATACTCAAGCAGGGCGATGTGCTGTCGGAGATGGGCAGAGGCGACGAGGCCATGGCCAAGTACCGCGAAGTCGTGGCAAACTATCCGAAGGCGCCGTTCGCCGAGCGCATACGCAAGCTTGTGGCTGTGAGGGAGAACGAGGCCAAGGGACGTGCATTGTACAGAGATTTTCGCTTCGAGGAGGCGCGCAGGGTGTTCGCCGAGGTGGCGAAGGATGATCCGTCACGCCGTCCGCGCATGGAGTTTTACGAAGTGCTTTGCCTCTATGGGCAGGGTGCGGATTCGGAGGCGGCCGAACTTGCCGAGCGTATCGTTGCCTCGTGCTCTGATGATGAAATACGTAGTGCTGCGACTTTGTGGCTTGCGAAGTTCCGCTACAACATGCGCGACTGGAAGGCGGCGGGCCGACTGTTTGCTGCGTGCGCTGAGGCCGCAGACGACGGCGTACGCGCGGCAGAGGCGCTAATGTGGGCGGCGCGCGCGGCACTGGCGGAATCTGACTTTGCGCGGGCAATTGCGCTGTCGACGCGATTGGCTGCGCGATATCCCAGGTCGTCCGTGCTTCCGCAGGCCCTGCTTGTCCAGGGCGAGGCTCTTATCGAACTGGCGCGTTTCGACGAGGCGGTGCTGGTGCTGGACCGCGTGGCCGTGATAGAGCAGGTTCCCGCAGCGGAACGCGTCCGCGCGCAGACGCTGCGTGCGGATGCGCTCTATGCGATGGGTGCCGACAACCCGGCCCGCTACACTGCTGCGCTGGAGGCATACCGCGCCATACGCTTCGGCGGAACGCTTTCGGAAAGCGAGCAGATAGTGGTTTCGTTCAAGATCGCACGCGTTCTGGAGAAGATGAAACGCATGGACGAGGCCGTAGACCAATACTACACGCAGGTCGTAATGGCGTATCGCAGCGGGCGGAAGAAGCACATTCGGTTCGATGACGAGGCGCGCGCCGCGTTCTCTCGCGCCGCGTTCAGGCTTGCCGAGGAGTATGAAAGCCGTGGACGCGACGGGCAGGCTGTCGCCGTGCTGAGGCTTGTGGAGCAGAGCGATGTTCCCGCCGCCGCTGAAGCAGCCAAGCGAATCGGAAGGATTTTGGCCAAAGGGAGGTTTCTATGACATTTGCGGGCAATCTCGTGATCTGGATTCTCGTTGTGATGGCGGTTGTCGCGGTCATTACGTACATAGAGCGTTTTTTCGATCTGCGACGTGCGCAGATCGACTATCAGGATTTTCTCAAGGGAGTCATCAACGTGCTTGACGCGGGTAACGAAGATGAGGCTCTTTCCATCTGCGACGACACTCCTGCGCCTGTCGCCCAGGTTGTGGCGACTGCGATTCGCAACCGTGCAGGATCGGCGCGCGTGCTGCGCGAGGCCGTCGATTCCCAGGGGCGCGCGGAGGTTGGTCGGCTTGACCGTCGTCTGGCGGCTCTCGCCATTATCGCGCAGGTTTCCCCTGCGTTCGGGTTGCTGGGCACTGTCATCGGCTTCATCAAAACGGTCATGGCGGCAAATTCCTCTGAAATCGTCTCTCGCGCAGACTTGCTGAATGGCTGCATGGATGCGCTGGTTGCGGCGGCCATGGGCCTTGCCGTGGCCATTCCCGTTACGGTGATGTACGGCTCGCTGCGTGTTCGCCTCGACAGGACAATCGTGGAGCTTGAGGCCGCCGCGAGCCAGATATTGGGCTATATATCGACACAGAAGGAGAGGGCAAAATGAGTCCGTGGGGATGGACTCCGGAGCGTACGCTTGGGATTTGGCGCTATGGGGCTGTGTGGATGCGCCCGTTTGCGGCGGCCATCCCGTGGCTCACTGTCATGCTTCTTTTGTTGATGCTCTATCTGGTCTCTGGCACGTTTACGGCCGCTAAAGGCACTCTCTTCGACATGCCAAGCTCCGGGCTGTCAGAAGGCGAAGCGACGGGGCTAGTGGCGTTGGCCATGCCGCGCGCACATGAGACGCTTGTGTTCTTCGACGATTCGCGATATGTTCTGGACGACGCTGCGTCCGTAAGGGCGTTCGGGGAGCATTTGGCGGAGCGCGTTGCTCGCAGTGAGTCCAAGACGTTGCTGGTGCTTGCCGACAGACGCATCCACGGCGGTGACCTAATGGACATTGCGGCGGTTGCGAAGAATGGCGGAGTTGCCAAGGTGCTTTTCGCGCAGAAACGCACGGAGGTGTCCGAGTGAGGGGCGGTAGGAGCGATTTCGTCTCGGCGGCGGTTGTCTTGGCGTCCGTGTGCGGCGTTGCCGTGGTGTTTCCGTTCAAGGTCACGTCGTTCGAAGCGTCTGCCGGAGAGCAGGCCAAGGAGACTTTCGCTTCATTTGTTCAACTGAGCGCAGAGGACGAGGCGGCTGCGATGAAGGCTGCGAAAAGTTCGTGGAACGCAGAGTCTGGGGCAGTGCGCAGAATGCGTGCGGAGCTTTTTTCCGGAGAACTTCCGGAAGCCAGCGAAGAGCCGGTATTGGCGCTGGGGGACTGCCCCGTTAGAGCAAGTGTACGGGTTGTCTCTCCGAGTCTATCGCCGTACCTGCCGTCGCTCGCCGCTCCGCCGCCAGAGGCGATAGAACCGGACAAGGCAGCTCCATATGCCGTCGGCGTACCCGCGTTCTCGCGAGACGAGCTTTTACGGATTGACTGAAAGGAAACAATGAAATGATGACTCAGAATCAGGTTCTAAAGGCGTTCAAAGACACGGGCGCGCTGCTGGAGGGGCATTTCGAGCTTCGCTCCAAGCTGCATTCCAACCGCTACTTCCAATGCGCAAACGTGCTCAGGTATCCGCGCATAGCCGAGAAGCTCTGCCGGGAGTTAGCGCGCAGGGCAGTGGCGAGCGGAAAGCTTGGCAAGCGCATAGACGGCGTCATATCGCCGGCTGTCGGCGGCATACTAGTCGGCCACGAGGTCGCACGTGAGCTGAATGTGAAGTGCGTGTTCGCCGAGAAGGTGCAGGGCGAGGGAGTGGATGCCGGCGGCAAGCCGAACACGATGCTTGCAATGCGCCGTTTCACCCTGAAGAAAGGCGAGCGCTATGTTGTAGCTGAAGACGTTGTGACAAAGGGTGGGCGCGTTCAGGAGACGATAGATCTCGTGAAGGCCGCAGGCGCGAAGGTGGCGGGAGTCGTGCTGCTCGTTGACCGTTCCGGCGGCAAGGTGAAGTTCGGGCGCGTTCCGATGTTCTCGCTCATGCAGATGACTCCTGAGACATGGTCTGCAGCGGAATGCCCAATGTGCAAGGCCGGCTCAAAGCCCGTTCACCCTGGTTCGTGAGCCGCGAATATGTTTGATTCGGTAGAAGACTGCCTGGAGGCGCTGCGAAGAGGTGAGATCGTCCTTGTGACGGACGACGCCGACCGCGAGAACGAGGGCGACTGCATCTGCGCTGCGGAATTCGCGACTCAGGCCAACGTCAATTTCATGGCGACATATGCGAAGGGGCTCATTTGCATGCCAATGAGCGACGCATGGTGCCGCAAGCTCGACCTGCCGCAGATGGTTGACCACAACACCGACAACCACGAGACCGCATTTACAGTTTCCATCGATGCGGTGTCAACGACAACTGGCATATCCGCAGCAGAGCGGGCTACGACAGCGCGCGCAGTTGTGAGAGATGGCGCGTTGCCAGGCGATTTCCGTCGTCCTGGGCACATGTTCCCTTTGAGGGCGCGCGCTGGCGGAGTGCTTCGCCGCGCCGGACATACGGAGGCGACGGTGGATTTGTGTCGCCTTGCTGGACTCAAGGAAGTCGGTTTGTGCTGTGAGATCATGAGAGACGACGGTTCCATGGCCAGGCTCGACGATGTTGCCGGGTTCTCCAAGGTGCATGGTCTCAAGATGATGACGATTGCCGACTTGATTGCATATCGTCGCAGACACGACAAGCTTGTGGAAGCGGTGGAGGAAGTGGATCTGCCGACCGACCATGGTCATTTCCGCCTGAGAATGTACCGAAGTCGTGTAACAGGGTTAGAGCACTTGGCGCTGGTTAAGGGCAATATAGGAGACGGCGAACCAGTATTGGTTCGTGTCCATTCCGAATGTTTCACCGGCGATGTCCTTGGCTCTGAGCGCTGTGATTGCGGACATCAGCTGCACACGGCGATGGAAATGATCGAGCGAGAGGGGCGTGGAGCTGTATTGTACATGCGTCAGGAGGGCCGCGGCATAGGACTTGCAAACAAGTTGCATGCCTACAAAAAACAAGAGGAAGGCCTTGATACGGTTGAGGCAAATGTCGTGCTCGGCTTTCCTCCGGATCTCAGGGACTACGGCGAGGGGGCGCAGATGCTTGTCGATCTTGGAGTCAGGAAACTACGTCTCCTAACCAACAACCCGTGCAAGATTGCTGGGTTGGAGGGTTATGGGCTGGAGATAACTGAACGAGTGCCAATTGTCATTCCGGCGAATGTACATGACAGGCGGTATCTTGACACCAAAAAAGAGAAGATGGGGCATCTTATATAACAAAGATGGGCTGTCTTGCGTGAAGTGATTGTGCCAAGTGCGCAGCCATGTGTGACAGATTGTCGCACATGGCGTGTGCGTTGTCTCGGGAATGGCTCACATGAGTTGTATTTTTCGGTTGGCATGCTTTCTGCTGATACGTAGCGTCGCCTGAGGTGGGCGAAGAAAGTTGAGGAAAAGAGACATGGCAAAAGTACTTGGAATTGATCTTGGCACGACCAACAGCTGCATGGCAGTTATGGAGGGCGGCGAAGCAACTGTCATACCCAACAAGGAGGGTGCGCGCACGACTCCGTCAATCGTGGCATTCACGAAGACGGGCGAAATTTTAGTTGGTCAGGCAGCTAAGCGCCAGGCCGTTACGAACCCAAAATCGACTATTTATTCCATCAAGCGTTTCATAGGCCGTCGTTTTACCGAAATGACCGACGAAATCAAGATGGTTCCTTACAAGGTCGTGGAGGCACCTAACGGCGATGCGGCTGTGGAGGTGAACGGCAAGGTCTACACCGCGCAGGAAATTTCGGCGATGATCCTGAGGAAGCTGAAGGAAGATGCGGAGGCATTCCTCGGCGAGAAGATCACCGACGCGGTAATCACCGTTCCTGCGTATTTCAATGACCAGCAGCGCCAGGCGACGAAGGATGCCGGCAAGATTGCCGGTCTTGACGTGAAGCGTATCGTGAACGAGCCGACTGCGGCATCGCTTGCGTATGGTCTCGACAAGAAGAAGAACGAGAAGATCGCGGTCTACGATTTCGGCGGCGGCACGTTCGATATCTCCGTGCTAGACATTGGCGATGGGGTGTTCGAGGTAAAGGCGACGAACGGCGACACGCACCTTGGCGGCGATGACCTCGACCAGGCGATCATGAAATGGATGATCGATGACTTCAAGGCGCAGCAGGGCATCGACCTCGGCAACGACATGATGGCTCTCCAGCGACTGAAGGAGGAGGCCGAGAAGGCGAAGTGCGCGCTTTCGTCTGCGACGACTTACGACATCAACCTGCCGTTCATCACGGCCGACGCGACTGGCCCGAAGCATCTGACGGCTACGCTCAACAAGGCGAAGCTCGAAGCGCTGACGATGGATCTCGTGAACCGCACGAGCGAGCCGTGTCGCAAGTGCATGAGCGATGCGGAGCTTTCGAACGTCGACGAGGTTATTCTTGTCGGTGGCCAGACGCGCATGCCGCTCATCCAGGAGAAGGCAAAGTCGCTCTTCGGCAAGGAGCCGCACAAGGGCGTCAACCCCGACGAGGTGGTGGCGATGGGCGCGGCGATTCAGGGTGGCATCCTGAAGGGCGAGGTGAGGGACGTGCTTCTTCTCGACGTCACGCCGCTCACGCTCGGCATCGAGACGCTTGGCGGCGTCCTCACGCCTCTCATCGAGCGCAACACGACGATTCCCACGAAGAAAAGTCAGGTGTTCTCGACTGCCGCCGACAACCAGCCTGCTGTCACGATCGCGATCTTCCAGGGCGACCGCAAGATGGCGCGTGACAACAAGGCGCTCGGCAACTTCAACCTCGACGGCATTCCCCCGGCGCCGCGCGGCGTTCCGCAGATAGAGGTCACGTTCGACATCGACGCGAACGGCATCTTGAACGTCTCGGCGAAGGATCTTGGCACCCAGAAGGAGCAGAAGATCACGATCACCGCGGCGGGTGGGCTCTCCAAGGAGGAGATCGAGAAGATGCGCAAGGATGCCGAGGCCCACGCGGCCGAAGACGAGAAGCGCCACGAAGAGGTCGAGGCTCGCAACAAGGCGGATGGTCTCGCTTTCCAGGTCGAGAAGACGCTGAGGGACGCCGGCGACAAGATTGCCGCCGACAAGAAGGCTCCGGTCGAGGCCGCGCTGAAGGAGCTCAAGGACGTGCTCGCCAAGCAGCCTCCGGCACCAGTCGCCGAGGTGAAGGCGAAGGAGGATGCGTTGATGAAGGCGATGGAGCCCGTCGCGCAGGAGATGTACGCGAGCGCACAGCAGAGCCAGGGTGCCGCAGGCGCTGGCACACCACCTCCCGGGGCGGGAACACCTCCGCCGAACGGCGGCGATCAGGGCGGTAAGAAGGGCGGAGACGACGTCGTCGACGCAGACTTCACGATGAAATGATTTGTCGAGAGCGGTCGAGGGCCAACGGCTGCAATCGACGGCAATCGGAAAAAGAAGAAAAAAGGAGAAAACAACAATGAACATCAGACCACTCGGTGATCGCGTTCTCATCGAACCGATCGAGGAGAAGGAACAGAAAGTCGGCGGCATCATCATCCCCGACTCGGCGAAGGAAAAGCCCATGCAGGGCAAGGTCGTTGCCGTGGGCAAGAAGCTCGACAAGGACGGCAAGGAGATTGCGTTCGACGTGAAGAAGGGCGACACGGTCCTTCTGCCAAAGTACGGCGGCACCGAAGTCAAGCTCGGCGACAAGAAGCTCCAGCTCGTGCGCGAGGAAGACCTTCTTGGTGTTATCGAAAAGTAAAGGAATTGGAGATCAAAGAAAATGGCTAAGCAGATCAAGTTCGACGCCGATGCGCGTCAGAAGATACTCGCGGGCGTTGAGAAGCTCTCGAACGCCGTAACCTCGACGCTCGGTCCGTCCGGCCGCAACGTCATCCTCGACAAGAAGTTCGGCTCGCCGCAGATCACGAAAGACGGCGTGACCGTTGCGAAGGAGATCGAGCTGCCCGACCCGTTCGAGAACATGGGCGCGCAGATGGTGAAGGAAGTCGCCTCTAAGACGAACGACGTCGCAGGCGACGGCACCACGACGGCGACACTCCTCGCTGAGGCGATCTACCGCGAGGGACTCAAGAACATCACGGCCGGCGCGAATGCCATGGCTCTCAAGGCCGGCATCGACAAGGCCACGGCAGCTGTCGTAGACGGCATTGCCAAGCAGGCCAAGAAGGTGAAGACTGCCGACGAAATCGCGCAGGTTGCCACCCTCTCCGCCAACGGCGACGAGGAAATCGGCAAGATGATCTCGGAGGCGATGGACAAGGTCGGCAAGGAAGGCACTATAACGGTCGAGGAGGCCAAGACCCTCGAGAGCTCACTTGACGTTGTCGAGGGCATGCAGTTCGACAAGGGCTATCTCTCGCCGTACTTCGTCACCAATCCCGACGCCATGGAGTGCGAACTCGAGGATCCGTTCATTCTCCTCTTCGAGAAGAAGATTTCGAATCTCCAGGACATGCTGCCTCTGCTGCAGGCCGTTGCCAAGTCTGGCCGTCCGCTCATGATCATCGCAGAGGATGTCGAGGGCGAGGCTCTTGCGACGCTTGTTGTCAACAAGCTGCGTGGCACGTTCCAGGTCTGCGCCGTCAAGGCTCCTGGCTTCGGCGACCGCCGGAAGGCGATTCTCGAGGATATCGCCATTCTCACAGGTGGCAAGCTCATCAGCGAGGACATCGGCGTCAAGCTTGAGAATGTCGGAATTGACATGCTCGGTCGCGCCAAGAAGGTCGTCGTCGACAAGGACAACACGACCATCGTTGACGGCCTCGGCAAGGCGGTCGACATAAAGGCCCGCGTCGAGCAGATCAAGCGCCAGATCGAGGAGACCACCAGCGACTACGACCGCGAGAAGCTTCAGGAGCGTCTCGCCAAGCTCGCCGGCGGCGTCGCCCTCATCAAGGTCGGCGCGGCGACCGAGGCTGCCATGAAGGAAAAGAAGGACCGCGTAGACGACGCGCTGCATGCGACTCGTGCGGCAGTTGAAGAGGGCATCGTCCCCGGCGGCGGTGTTGCATATCTCCGTGCACAGAAAGCTATCGACGCCCTCAAGCTCGTTGGCGACGAGGCTGTTGGCGCGGCGATCATCGCCCGTGCGATCGAGGCACCTCTCCGCAAGCTCGTTGGCAACGCGGGACAAGAGGCCGCCCTTGTCGTCGCAAACGTCAAGAAGGCGACTGGCACGAACGGCTACAACGTTCGCACCGGTGAGTACGTCGACCTCTTGAAGGCCGGAGTCGTAGATCCTGCGAAGGTCACGCGTTCCGCTCTGCAGAATGCGGCTTCGATCGCGGGTCTGCTGCTCACGACCGACTGCATGGTCACCGACATTCCCGAGAAGAAGGATGCCTGCGGCTGCGGCGGTCACGGCGCGCCCGGCGGAATGGACGGCATGATGTAATCTGGCAAACGGCAGTTGTGCCTATAAGAGTGCGGCGTCTGGATTGTCCGGACGCCGCTTCTTGCGTATATTCGGGAATGTCCACAGTGTTTTACCCCTGAAATGAGTCGCAAGCCTGATTATAATGGTTCGGTAGCCTTTTGCAAAGGTGGGAAAATTACCCCCTTGTCAACTGGAGGGGTTTTTGATATACTACGCACAATTCTTCGCAGGAGAAGAGTGTCGTTGCGATACGGGCGAGTAAATCCCGTCGCGTCGTGACTGACGAGTGAACGCTCGCGGTCATGCATGGTCGCGGGCGGTTTCTTTCTGCGGTGAATGCTGTGTTGAGACACAACCGTGCGTGAAGCGCCACATAGGGCTTCCGGCGGCTCCTTCGGGTGAAGTCCCGCCGAGAGCGCGGTCGTCGATACGCAGGAACGAAACGAAAGAAAAGGAAAGAGAATGCAACAGCAGAGAGTCCGCATCCGGCTCCAAGCATACGATCACCGTGTGCTTGATCAGGCTGTCGGTGGTATCATCGACACGGCCAGGGGCACGGGTGCGCATGTCGTGGGGCCTATACCGCTCCCGACTCGCGTCGAGCGTTTTACGGTGAACCGTTCGCCGAACGTCGACAAGAAGTCAATGGATCAGTTCGAGATGAGGACGCACAAGCGTCTGCTCGACATTGTGAACCCGACGGCGCAGACGATTGACGAGCTGAAGAAGCTCAATCTTCCCGCCGGCGTCGACATCACCATCAAGGTCTGAGAGAGGGGGATGTCATGGAAGGTTTGATCGGCAAGAAGATCGGAATGACACAGGTGTACGATGCCGAGGGCAACCGTACGTGCGTCACGGTCATTGAAGTCGGCCCGTGCCCGGTCGTCCAGCTCAAGACTCTTGAGAAAGACGGCTATGTGGCGGCGCAGGTCGGTTTCTGGCCGCAGAAGAAGCAGCGCCTTGCAAAGGCTCAGCAGAAGCACTTCGAGAAGGCTGGCGTCGAGACGATGCGCATCCTCAAGGAGTTTGCCCTTGACGATGGCGAGCAGCTTGAGGTAGGCAAGGCAGTGACGGTTTCGAACTTCGAGGGCGTCAAGTACGTCGATGTCACTGGCATGACGAAGGGCAAGGGCTTCGCGGGCGTTCTGAAGAAATGGGGTTTCGCGGGCGGCAACATGACGCACGGCGGCCACTCCAAACGCCGCACTGGCGGTCTCGCAGCTCGCGATCTCCCTGGTTGGATCGAGAAGGGCAAGAAGATGCCTGGCGACATGGGAGACGTCAGCCGCAAGGCGATGAACCTCGAAGTTGTGCAGATTCGCCCTGAGGACAATGCGATTCTCGTGAAGGGTTCGATTCCCGGCGCGCGCAACGGCGTCGTGATCGTCCGCAAGTCCCTGAAGAACAACGTGATCGCCGCCAAGGCCGCGAAGAAGGGGGCAAAGTAAATGAAGAAGATTGAAGTCTCTTACGACCGCGAGCAGCTTACGCTCGACAAGGGCGAACAGGCTGTAAAGGACGCGGTCACCGCGATTCGCAATGCGATGCGCGCCGGCACGGCGTCGACAAAGTCCAAGGGCGAGGTCGCGGGATCGAACAAGAAGCCCTGGAAGCAGAAGGGCACGGGCAACGCCCGCGCAGGCTTCCGCCAGAGTCCGGTATGGCGCGGCGGCGGCGTTGCGCACGGGCCTAAGCCGCGCAGCTATGCGACGAAGCTCAACAAGAAAGTGTGGGCGCTCGCGTTCGCGCGTGCGTTTTCCGACAGGCTCGTGGCTGGCGATGTGATTGTCGTCGACGCGCTTTCGCTTGAGGCGCCGAAGACGAAGCTCATGGTGAAGTTTCTCGCCGAGCTCGGCATCGACCGCACGGCCGTCATCGTTCAGAAGGATGTGGACGACACGGTTTTCCTGGCGGTTCGCAATCTGCCTGGGATCGACTACGCGACTGCGCAGTCGCTTGATGTCTACACGCTTCTCGCGAGTCGCAAGCTCGTGTGCGACAAGGCGGCGTTCGACGCACTCATGGCGCGCATCGCCAAGTAAGGGGGCATGAAATGACGAAAGAAGTCATCAAGAGAGTTCTCATCACCGAGAAGGGTTCGGCGTTGTCGCTCCAGAACCGCTACCTCCTTGAGGTTGCGAAGGATGCGACGAAGCCCCAGATTGCGGAGGCGGCCGAGAAGAAGTTCGGTGTGCACGTCCTCGCGGTCCGGACGGCCAACATGAAGGGCGGAGTCAAGTACATCCGCGGAACCCGTCGCACAAGGACGGAGGCGACCTGGAAGAAGGCGATCGTAACGGTCAAGGCCGGCGAGCGCATCGAGCAGGTCTAAGGAGCATAGAAGACTATGGCACTGAAAACCTACAAGGCCCGTTCGTGCGGCATGCGCTTCCGCCAGTCCGCTACGTTCGAGGAGATAACAGAGAAGAAGCCGGTCAAGCGGCTTACGCAGGCTAAGCGCAAGACGGCTGGTCGCAACAACCAGGGGCGCATCACCACTCGTCACAGAGGCGGCGGTGTCAAGCGCCGCATTCGCATCGTCGACTTCAAGCGCCGTAAAGTCGGTGTCGAGGCGATTGTCAAGGACATCGCCTACGATCCCAACCGCAGCGCATACCTGGCGCTCATCCAGTACGCCGATGGTGAACTCAGCTACATTCTGGCTCCAGAGGGTCTGAAGCCGGGAATGAAGGTCATGAACGGTCCGGCGGCCGAGGCTACCGTGGGCAACTGCCTGCCGCTCTCGCAGATTCCGCTTGGGCTGTTCGTTCACGCAATCGAGCTCGTTCCTGGCCAGGGCGCGAAGGTTGGTCGTTCGGCCGGCAACTCGTGCCAGATCATGGCGCGTGACGGCGGTCGCGTGACGCTCAAGCTCCCGTCTGGCGAAGTTCGCATCTTCGACGGGCGTTGTCTTGCGTGCGTTGGCGCGGTCGGCAACAAGGACTGGGGCTCAATCAAGCTCGGCAAGGCTGGTCGCAAGCGCTATCTTGGGATTCGTCCGACGGTGCGCGGTGTTGCGATGAACCCTGTCGACCACCCGATGGGCGGCGGCGAGGGCCGTACGTCCGGTGGCAGCCATCCGCGTTCTCCGTGGGGTCAGCTCGCAAAGGGCGGCAAGACCCGTGCGAAGAGGAAGGCGTCCAACAAGGTAATCGTCAAGAGGAGGAAGTAATCGATGAGTCGTTCTCTCAAGAAGGGGCCTTATGTCGAGGAAAGCCTC
>CACYCL010000189.1 GCA_902772905.1 uncultured bacterium
AACTGCGCCGCCGCTCGTGCGCGAGGCGAAGTCGTTTTCATAGACGGTTGCTGCGACGGCGGCTGTTGCCGACAGGGCAGCGGAGACCGCCGCGATGACGGCGATGCTTGTTCTGTTGACCATGTGCTTGACCTTTCCTTTGTTTCGCATTAGACCTTTATGAAAATTTTCCTGCGGTAGAGCCAGTACATCGCAAGCCATGCCACGGTCACGGCGCCGAGGGATATCACCGCGTCGTGCCACTGCGGCGGGACCATGTCGGAAAGCCCCCACATGAAGCGCTTCGACGTGTACCGCAGATCGAACAGCCTGTGGAACATGTACACCGTTATGGAGTTCATCCCGATCACCTGGAACGGGAAGCACCACTTCGTAAACCCCTTCACGTCAATCACCCAGTGGAACAGGGCGAGCGCAGCGGCAGATATTCCGCCGGACACAAGGATGTATGTCGGGTTCCAGCTTGGCTTCACGCACGGGCAGCCGAGAAGGAGCGACACGCCGCCTGCGGCGAGAAGCGCGGCGGCGAACGCTGCGAGCATCGCGCTTTTCTTCGCCGAGGCCCAGGCCGGGCTTTTCAGCATCATGCCGCAGAACATCCCCAGAAACGCCGTAGGTATGCAGCCGACGGCGGAGAAGAAGCCCTCAAATCCGTTGGCCTTGCCGTTGGCGAGCACTTTGCCCACCGTGCGCCCAGGCGTTATCCATTGGTCAATCAGATACGGCGCGGCGGCCTGGCGCGGCGCCCACGGGTTCGCCGAGCCGGAAAGCACTGGAACAAGCCAGCTTATGAACGTGTACGCGGCAAAGATGCCGACCGCCCAGAAGACGACGGATCGCAGACGGCGGCAGAACAGCAGCGTCGCTGCGGCGACGGCCCAGCCGAAGCCAACGCGCCCAAGGACGGAATTAAACCGCAAGTGCGCAAAATCAAACTTGAAGAAGTTGCCGTAGACGAGCCCAAGGGCAAAGAGAATCAGAAAGCGCTTTAGGATGCGAAGCGCGATATGTCCGTCTGTAGCCCCTTTCCTGCGCTGGCTGTCGAGCGAGAACGGCCAGCTCGCCCCCGCCAGAAACACGAACAGCGGGAATATCACGTCGAAGAAGTTCAGACCTTCCCAGAAGGCATGCTCCATCTGCCCGGCAAGGGCGTTGCCGAACGGCGTCCCGAGCGCCAGTCCGACATGACCCAAGAACGTACCCAGACCTACGATCCAAAGCATGTCGAACCCGCGCAACGCATCTATCGAAAGAATCCTCTGTCGTTTATCCTCCAAATCGATCCTCCTGTTCTGCCATTTGCCGATATAATAGCACAACAATATGGTCAAAAACGGCTAAAATATCATTTCGTTGTTTTTTGACCATTTAGAACCTGAAGTTGAGTAGCCAGCGAACGTAGATCGCCGGCTTTGACGAAGCGTAGTATCCGCCGGGATTGAAAAGCTCGAAGCACGCGCTGCCGAACACCTCGATCCTGTCGGCTCCGCTTGCGTTCTTCGGTGCAAGGCGGATGGGAAAGAAGTAGTTTATGCGCGAAAGAACACCCTTGAACGACGAGTCGCCACCCCCCAGCCCGTCGTCCGCAGGCGCGAATATCGGTCCTGAATACGCCTCGACGCGATGCATTCGCCCGAAGTCAAGTCCCACAAGCCCGTTCAGCCACAGCATGTTCGTCCAATACCGCAGACCGGGATGCGCCCCGTTTGCGAATATCTCGCTGGGAACGGAAACGCGCCGCCAGAGAGGATCCCACGCCGTATCGGAATCATCAGCATCAAGACGGTGTCTGTCACCGCTCATGTACCATACGCCAGCGTGTCCATACGGACTCGCCGAGAACGACCAAGGGGCTTCACGGCGGTAGACAACGTCGAAATAGCCCATTGTGCCCCCGGCGAAACGTCCGTTCGACCGCCTTCCCGCCTGCTGCGCACACTCGATGTCGAGAGACAGCGTCTCCGTCAGCTGCGGCTTTGCGTTCACGCCCATCGTAACGATGCGCTTTCCCGGCTGCCGTTCGCCCTTCCTCTCGTATGACCTGTCGCCCTTCATTATCGCATACGCCTTGAACGGGAATCCTTCGCCCGCGCAGTCGCTCCATATCGCTCCGATGCCGAACTGATCCATGTCCAGCGAGTCAGACGTTGTAAGACGGTTTAGTGAACGCTCCCTCGCTCGGCCAAGTCCCATGCTCATGGTGTTTCTGGCGCAGTCGTATAGCCCGAACAGTTCAAGCGACCTGCGCCCTTCTAGGTTGAACCTGAACCTGGCCATGTCGGAATACGTCGAGACGGAGCTGTCGCCGGGTGTGCCATCCAGAATCAGCCTGTCCAGGCCAAGCACCGAGTGCCTGTTCTCTGTCATGTTCTGCCGCCCGATCCGAAAGTCCAGCAACCCGTCAAATACCCCCTGTCCGTCAATGTACAGATTGTTGAGATACAGTATGTCGGGCAGGCGATACGCCCGTTCGCTGTGCGGCGCGCTCACGCCTTCGAGGTATTCTATGAAAGAGTGCCCAAGCCCCAGCCTGACGGTGTACTCGCGCCACTTCGCGTCCATCCACGGATACGAGTCCACTCGGATCCCCTGCGTGTTCGCCTTGCGTTCGCTGGCGACCGGGACGGCGTCGCCGCCATTGGGAAGCCCAGGGGCGTTCCGCACGCATGTCTGGCGAATGCGGGAATGGATGCCCGCGTCGAACGACAGACCGTCGGACGGCGCAGGTTCCGCCTGAATTGCGCAGGCAACCGAAGCCAGCGCGGCCAGGCATATCGCCGGCCTTGCGCAGGCAACTCTCGTCTCCAAATGCATGTTGCGGCAAGTATACAAAACCGCACATGCAAAAACGGCTAAAAAGCAACGTTGTTATTTCTTTACCATTTCACCGCGCCACTGGCGCGGAGTCTTCCCCGTCTCGCGGCGAAAGCACATGGCGAAATGCTGAGACGACGCAAAGCCGAGCGTGTGCGCAATGTCCGTTACGCTTCTTGAAGTCCTGCGCAGGATGCCTGCCGCCTTGCGGATGCGACATTCTATCAGGTACTGATGCGGGGTCTTGCCGGTTTCCCGTCTAAACATGTTCAGAATTGTCGTCGGCGAAAGCCCAGCGCGCTCAACAATCCACTCCATTGAGTACGCGCATTCCGGCGACTTCGCCATCTGTGCCATGATCGGCCTGACCATGCCGCCGTCCGACCCGGCGCAGCGCTTGGCGTCTGCAATGGCGATAAGAAGATCCAGCATCATCGAGCGCAGGCGAAGAGATTTCTCTGAACGTTTGCACGGAGCGCCGTCAATCACGCAAAACATCTTGTCGAGCAGCCTCGTAACAGGCTCAGGCATGCTGTACACGCCGGTCTTGAGCCGCCGTATCCTATTTGCAAGCCATGCGGACTCCTGCCGAGGCAAGCCGTCCATCACGCATCCAACGCCAAATGTCTTGGGCAGGAACAGCCAATAACGCATCACGCCACGAGTGTTGGCGGCCAGATTGTGCAGCGTCTGCGGCGGCACGACAAGCATGCGACCAGGAAGAAGCGTCCATATCTCTCCATTTGCGCCGGTGAACGTCATCGTTCCGCGAGTGCATATAGTCAGCTGGTAGCAGTCATGCGCATGGATGCCATAGGCCGTTCCGCGCGTGTTGCGCACACGGCACCTGCCAAACTGCAAAACACTGCCAATCCCGAATCTAGCCGGATTCACCGTCTGCGAATCTGGGTTAGTGCGCCTTGATGGCAACTCTGCCCATTCCCGTCTTGCCACTTTTCCGTCCAAGTGCATCAAATTATATCAAACGACGCGGCATCGCCGCCCAAGGCAGCAGAAAGCCGCCACGGCGATGGCTGAGACGACAGAAACTATCCCCAGCGACAGCGGCAACGCCTTCGGCTCCGCAGGCTTCGGATGCTTCAGCGGCCGAAGCACCTGCACAAGATATGCGTTCGGATCCCCAAGCCAGCTGGCCACAGACACAATCGCGCCTCGCCTGAGCATCTCTGCGACCTGTGGCTCCTGGAACTGCTGCCGCGCAAGCACCGTCAGCTGCGACGAACAGCCAGAGCGAATCGCCTTTGAATAGTCCACCGGCGCACAGAAACGCCTCGCCTCCATTGCAAGGTCAAGGGCACCGTAGAGAACAAGCGCTGCAAGTGCACATCTGAGCGCCAACGCAAGGCGCACACCGCCCTTCGCCCATGCCTCAAGCCACATGCCAAGCGCCGCAATGCCATATCCAGCCAGAACGCAAAGGCAGAATTCCGTCAAATGATGCCACTTAACCGGCGCTCGAATATAGCCGCCAAACGGCAGGGCGTAAATGACTCTGTACACGGGCTCGCAGTTGCGCCCGAAAGAAAGGATGCAGAACACGACGGCGGAAACGGCGAAGAAAAGAACCGTCTTTCGATGACGGCAGCTCCTGGCAAATGCCGCGACGACGCCAATAAGCGCCAACAGGCACGTCACCCAGCCTACATACAGCGAATGTTGGCGGTAGTTGCCCTCTTTCGCGTTCAGCGGACGGCCAAGCGCGCCTACGTAAGGGCGCAGGCCCTTTGCTTGATTAACGGAAAGCGTCAACGGGCAGCTCGTGTCCCCATTGACGCGCGGACATACGAATTCTGCAATTTCGTCTGGCGGCAACGACCAGTTCGTCACGAAAATCCAGCGAGCAGTCTCGGCATCCGTGGAACCGCCGGCGAGCGATGATCCTTTAGACTCCTCAATCTGCGTGACACGCCCCGACAACGCGCCGGAGAAGGCGTTGTGGATGCTTGGCCCACCGATCAACCCGAATGCCGCCCCCGAAACTGCAACTCCGATGGCCAGCGCCTTCCACGCCGGACGAACGCGCACAGCCCTATAGACAAAGTACACTCCGGTGAATACGGTGAACATAAGCCACAGGTCAGGCTGGTAGAAACTGCCCCACGCCACCACAGCGCCAAGCAAAAGCCAGTAGCTCGTTCTTCCGCTGACAAGCGCCCGGTCAATTAGCCCGAACGCGAACAAGCCGTATGTCATCCACACAAACCATCCGGCGTGCCCTGCGGAGAAAAGCGTAAACCAATATCCACAGAACGCGAGAAGCAGCCCTGCGCCGAATGCTGCGGAATAATGCAGCCCACGGCCACGCAGGAAATACGCCAACCCCAACGCCGCAAAGTACGCCGCCACGGCATACTTAAGCTCTCTGCAGAACAGCGGCGAGCCTATAAGCCCCGACCAGAGCAAATCTGTAGGCTGCATTCTGCCAGTCGTCAGGAACTCGTTCCACCACCGAGTCAGGACGTCGCCATAAGACGTTAGGAACACCACACCGTCGTCCGGCGACACGAACGTGACGTCGGACGACCAGCATCCCCAGAAAACGAAAGCCGCCAGCGCCGCAAACACAGCGGTGAAGGCGAGGAACCAGCGAGCCTTCGGATTGCCAGGCATTACTTGATGGAACCAAGCGCGATAAGCGCAAACACCATCGCGAAAATCGCGACTGTCTCGACGATGCCAAGCGCGGCGAGGTAATTCGTGAAACCCTGGTTGGTCTCGGCCTGCGCGTCACAGGCAGCCGCGCCAGCACGCCCCTGGAACAAAGCCGAAAGGCCGATCGCAAGACCGGCGAACACACCTGACACGAGGCACGGAACGCCTGCGCCTGCAACGGCGTTACCTACCTTGCCAAGCATGATGAACATGAGAATCATTCCGTACAGAGTCTGCGTAATCGGCGCACCGACAAACGACAGAAGAAGGAACGGCGCCGGCTTGCCCGCTGCATAGCACTTTTTCCATGAGGCTACGGCCGCAGAAGCGGCGAAGCCCGTTCCGAACGCGCTCCCCGCGCCCGAAAGCCCCAAGCAGGCGATTGCACCTGCGACGATCATTGCTGCATCACTCATTTGTTTTTCTCCTTGGTGTTGATGTTTTGTCAATTTTTCCTGAACGGCCTGAATGCGCGCCCAGCCCAGCTTATGCCCTTGTGGTTAGAGAACTCAAGCGTGTTCAGCCGCACTGCGTGCACAAGAATCGAAAGACCGGCCATTGCAAGGTTCAGGCCATGGCCGACCACAAGTATGGCAACCATGGCCACGCTCATCAGCGCATTGAGCCACCATGCGTTCTCGGACGAGACAAGCCCGGTTGCCATGGCGTTGAAGTTCTCCGCGACTTTCACCGACGCAAGACCAACCGCAAACAGACGCACGTAAGATATGATGTCGCCAAGTGCGCTCATGATGTTCAACGGCAGCATTCCTAGTTCCGCGCCGCGCGTCTTCAGTTCCGACGGCTTGACCGTGAAGCCGAACACGAGCAAAAGCGAAACGCCGAACACCCAGAATACCGGCCCAGGGATCGCCGGGAAGATGCCGAC
Organism: uncultured bacterium; assembly: GCA_902772905.1. Lineage (GTDB taxonomy): Bacteria > Verrucomicrobiota > Kiritimatiellia > RFP12 > UBA1067 > UBA1067. Next base: position 6,377 of record CACYCL010000189.1, read on the forward strand.
TATTGAATTCGTGACGAAATACATGAAAAGCAGCACGCCGGCCCAGCCGAACTCGGCAAGGAACGTGGAATCAGGGAAGCGGCACACGCCGTTCCAGACACGGGCAAGCATAAGATGCGACACGCCGATGGTGAAGCATAGAAGCATCATGTTGTGGTAGCTCGGATCCGCCAGCCACGTTACCGTCGGCCAACCAGCACACCACGGAATCCCCGCGCCGAACCACGTGTTCGAAAGCAGCCCCCACAGGACTGTCGCCGAAGAGAACACTGTAAGGAGAGTGAACCACGCGGACGGAAGCCGCTTTCTGAGGGCAAGCGTAGCGGCGAGGAAGATGGCTCCGTAGCCGCCATCGCCCACAAGCATCGCGAAGAACAGCGAGAAGTAGCACATGAACGGAACCGAGACATCGCCCTCCGTGTATCCAGGCGCGATGCCAAGACCGTCGAACAGAACCTTTACAGGTCTGAACATCCTGGGCGGCTCGATGAGCGTCGGGGGTGTTTCGCCATCTTCGGGATCCCGCAGAAGCACGCCCCAGCCAATCGCACGCGACCGCTCGAAAAGGTCTGCCCTCGCGCTGGTCACGATATCCATCAAATCCTTGACTCGCGAAACAGGTATCCAGCCGGTTATGACCGACACCGCGCCGCGATCCGCCAGCAGGTCGCGCGCCTTTTCAAAGGCAATGCGGTCCCGAAGGCGCGGAAACGACTCGAGAATGCGGCGTTCGTCGGACGAGGCTATCTTCTCGTCATCGACCTTGATCCTGTTCTCCACGCGCGAAAGCTTTTCGTGCATGTGCGAGAGGCTACACTCCGGAAGCGTTTCGGGAAGATGCACCACGTCGTCAAGCCCCTCGACGCGCTCGCGCAGCTTTTGGGCAAGCGCCGGGTCGAAATCTCCGTATGGCTCGTATGCGCGAATCTGCCGTTCCAGCCTGTCGCTCTCGACCGCAAGCGTGGCGCGGTCGGCAACAAGCTCAAGCACCTCCGCGACCGCTCGCGGGCGTATCTCAAGGTCTTTCCTGCGCCCACGGGTTTTGAGGATGCTGCGCACCGCCTTTTCAGCGTCGGCAAACTCGCCCTCCGCCGCAACTACCGGGGCGGAAGCAGACGGCGCAAAATCAAGATGCACCGCGCCCAGAGCCCGAAGCCGCTCAAGCGTAGACTCCCTTTCGGACGCAACGCACACGAGGTCGAGATGCTTCATCTTGACAATCATGCCGCAACCTCCTCCTCTGGCGAACGGGACTTGGCGATCTTCCCTCGCGCAACAGACGCCGTCTGCTCGTCTCCAAGTGCTATCTTGATCACGCGTATCGCCTCGCGGCACTCCGGAATCTTCACCTTCTCGAACAGATTGACGCGCTGCGACGTGCGCTGCAGCTCCTCGGAAACGAGACGGCGCTGTTCGTCATACACGGCGCGCTCATGCCGAAGGGATAGTATCTTGGTTGCCGCATCGGCAGCGGCATCCACCCAGGCGGGCGTTGCCCAGGGGTCTATTTCGCGCACCTCCGTGTCGATCGACTCGAAAGTGGGTATCGTGACGCCAGCTATGTTTGCGAAGCCTGTGCGAACTCTCTTAACCGTTACAAGACCGTCAACAAGCGCCTCGTCAGACGCGAGAAGCCCAACCCAACCCCCAATCTCGCTTCTGAGAGCACGTTCGCGCGCTGCTGTCTCGTCGGCTTTCGCGACGATGCCGGCTATTTCGCTCTGCAACTGCTGCTTCTTGAGCTGCAGCATGGGCAGAAAACGCTGAAACCGCTTCAGCGCATCCGTTTGGGCCTTTAGCTCCGTTTTTGTCAGCTTGATCTTCGCCATTAGGTGTGTATTATATCATTTTCGCATCCAGACGTGCATGCCCTTTTCTATGTGCGCAGGATCGAGCCTGCTGCCGGGAATCACCTTGTTGCGAATCGTATAGTAAGTACGAGGCGACTTCCACGCCGCACCGGCTATCTTGCTCGCAGAGCGCTCCTTCGTGACCGCTCCATGGTCAACGTAGCCACGCGCCTTCAGTTCCGCAATGGAACGTGGCTCCGCCGCCGTTGGCTTCGGCGCGACAAGCTTAGGACGTGGCCTCTGCACAAATGACTTCGGCGCAGCGGACTTCGGCGCAGCGGGCTTGGGTGCAACGCCGTACGCAGCCGCCATCGTGTCGACGTTGCCATACAGAACCCTGCGAAGATATTCGTCTGCGTTTCTGAGCCGCCCTGCGCGCGTGTCAGGATCGAACGTGGGTTTCGACGAAAGACCCAGCTTCCTGCGCACGCTTGACATTGCAAAGAGCATCCCGCACCGTTTTCGTCCACGGTGCTTGAACGGATGCCACTTGTTCGGTGCGCCGTATGCCACATGGCTATGGCACACGACGCACTGGTCGGCAATGCGGTACATGCGCTTCAGTTCGGCGACGAGGCTGCGTATTGCCGCGAGCTGCACGGTCGACATGGCCTTGTCATGGTAGCCTACACATTCTATGCCAATAGAATACTTGTCCACGTCCTCTGCTCCCTGCCACATAGAGCGGCCCGCATGGAACGCCTCACGGTCGCGGTCTACGATGGCGTATATCTGCCCAGTCTCAGTAACACAGTAGTGGCACTCGCCTCGGTCCGATACCTTGTTCAGCGAACTGCGCGCAGGCGCCTCCGTTGTGTGCAGCACAATGAGCCGCGTAGAGGACCTGACGCGTCTCTCCATGTTGCGCGGAGAACGATAGCGATTTGAGATTTCAAGCGCACTGGCAGAAAGGCAAAGCGAAACGCAGGCAAGAACCGTCACGGCCCTAGCCGCCCATTCGCTCAATCTGCACATGCACATGTTGGCGACATTATACCATAATATCAACCGTCACGCAGTGCTGAAAGCAGCGCCTCGGGCGTTATTGGCTGCCCTTTCACACGCAAAACCACAATGCGCGTAACAAGCGCAGACTCGAAGTCCGAAAGGCAGACTCCGTCGCGCCTGTCCTGAAGGATGCGCACAAGGTCGTTTGCCGTGAGGTTGTATCGCTCGTCACGCCGCGCGCCTATGAAAAGATCAGTGAACTTCATGGCCAGCGCAGTGAGCGGCTTCAGCAGCGAAGCCATGATCTCGTACGCGCCAGCCAGCATGAGACTGCGCCTGAGAGGACGCGCCGCGCACAGAAGCTTCGGCATGAACTCAGAGACGTACAGCACTGTGAATGCGGCGAAAAAGCTCCATAGAGCGCTTGCCGTGGCGCTGCCGCCGAAAAGCTCCATCGAAATGGCCGCCGTGGCCGACGAGTACGCGACAGACGCGAGATTGTTGCCTATGAGCAGCGTGGTCGTTGTGCGACCCATATCGGAAAGAGCCTTCTGCACCTTGAGCGCCTTGTGCCCCCCCGCCCTCGCAAGATGCAGAATTCGCTCCCTGCTGACTGAAAGGAACGCCGTCTCGGAGCCAGCGCAGAACGCGGCCCACGCAAGCGCCAGCATGGCCACGAGAAACAAAGGCACAACAATCACGATTCTCCCTCCTCCGTGCGCTCAACAGCCTCGTCAGTGTCGGCAATTAGCTCTTCGTCCGACGTCTCCTCACGGTGTGGAAGCACCTCGATGCGCACCAACGTGACGCGGCGGCGGCGGCGCTTCAGCACCGTCGCACGACAGCCGTCGGCCTCGATCTCCTGCCCGACGTGCGGAATGCGCTCTGCATGGAACTGCACCCAGCCCGAAAGCCTGTCTGCGTCCTCCGCCTCCAGTTCAACTCCCAGTTCACGGTTCACTTCGTCAAGCGACGCACTGGCATCTATCTCCCAGATGTTCGCGCCCTTTCGCTCGATGCTCGGCTCATGCCCCGCATGACCGAATACGCCAGGGCCGACGATGACCTCAAGTATGTCGTTGGGCGTTATGATTCCTGCCGTGCCGCCGTATTCATCGAGAACTACCGCCATTGGCTTTCTGCTCTTTGCGAAGGTAACTAGCAAGTCGTCAAGCGTTACCGTCTCGGGCACGAATAGCGCGTCTTCCACCTTGCCCGTGCTGCGCTCGATCACGCCCTCGACCGCATCGGCGGTGCGACGGCACACAGGCAGGTAATGGTGTTTCGCGGACTTCAGAAGCGCATCTCGCACCTCCGGCTCTCGGTCGACGTCGTATATCTCAACGTCAACGCGCGGCGTCATCTCGTCGTTGGCGCAAAGCTCCGAAAGCCGCAGCACGCCCTCTACCATTTCGGCGTCGGCGTTGCTTACCTCCCCGTGCTCTGCGGCGGACTCCATTACCGATATTAGCTCTCCATCCGAAAGCGCCCGACGCTCACGCTCAAGCGCAGGCGCGAAAGCACGGGACGTGAAGCGCAGCACCACGTTGAACGGACGCAGCACCGCGCGCCAGAAGTGGAGAAGCCTCGCCATGGGCGGCGCAAGAGTCTCGGCATACCTAAGCGCAAGCCTCTTCGGCGTTATCTCGCCGAAGATAAGCAAAACGAGCGTCATGACCGGCACGGCGATCCACCCGCCCGCCGGAATCCACCTGGCAAAGAGCCGATAGCCTATCGTCGCCAGTGCGAAGTTGACGAACGTGTTGCCGACAAGCAGCGTGGAAAACAGGATGGCCTTGTCGGAGAGACATCGGACAATTCGCCTGTCAGCCGCCGCGCTCCGCTCTCGGATGCGCGCCCTCTGAGCACCCGTAAGCGAAAAAAGCACAGTCTCGGCGCTCGAAAAGAACGCCGAAAGTAGCACCAGCAAAGGTATCGCCAAAATCATCTACTGCGTATTGTACCATATTGACACACAGACGACAGGCGATACCCTCATTTTTCCATTATGAACCCTGCTCGGGGCGTCAACGAGAGACCCTGAAGAACGCGGCGCCCTTCTTCGCGGGCGCGACGAGGATCACCTCGTCGTCAGCCGACGCGCCTCCGGCGGCGGCCTCGCCAACAGGCTCCGCCACGTCGCCGG
>CACYCL010000190.1 GCA_902772905.1 uncultured bacterium
GCGAGGCCGCGATCAGAGTCCATTTCGGCAATGCAAGCCGCCGCCAGCCGCGACGCGCCATCTGCCGCGCGCGAACCGACGCCACTAGCCTGTCGGCAAAGCCGTCCGACAGATGCAGTTCGGCACACGCGTCGTTGATCCGCCTGAAAAGCATCGTATGTTCCGCACGTCGAACTTCGAAATACGTGCGGCAGGCCTCGCAATGGGCCAAATGTCGCTTCACACGGCGTTCTGGCTCTCCATTAAGGGACACATCTAGCGCGTCTTCAATAAGTTCCCTGTATTCCCAACAGTTCATTTTGTTCCACCTCCCCTGTCAGTGAACAAAGAGGAAAGCATCCTCTCAAGTTCGTTTCGCGCCTGATGAAGACGCCATTTCACAGTGCCGACAGGCGTCTCCATCAGTTCAGACATTTCAGAAAGCGTCTTGTCCTCAAAATAGCGCAACACTATGGTCTCGCGGAATGGCGACGGCAGCCTTCCGACTGCAGCCCGAATCATAGCAGCATCAGCCTCTGCCAACTGCATCGAAAACGAATCACAGCTCCCTGCCTCAAGCGCATCGACAACAAACGATTCGGACTCAGGCACAAATGCCTTTCGCTTACGCATGTCCATGCGGAAATAGTTCAGCAGAATAGCATAGAGCCAATTCCAGAATGGAAAGCTTGAATCATACAGCCTTATTTTCTCGATTGCGCGCTCAAACGTGCGAAATACAAGATCTTCAGCTGCGTTACTGTCATGACAAAGCAGCATAGCGGCGCCCAGAAGCCTGTCGCCATACTCGGCCACAAGCATCCTGGCACCGATCTCGGCATTTAGCCGAATCTGCTCCCACGGCTCCATTCCAATTGACCTCTATTAATGGTGTATGCGATACACCACGAAAAGGTTTGCAATGGAGTGAGAACAAGCGTGTCACTGCTACGCTGCTCAGCGCACCACTTCATAGAGGAACGTCGCGTTCTGCGGGTCGGCGGCAACGTCCGCCTTGAACCGAAGCCGTCCCTTTGCCAATCTGCATGGGATTTCCCGAACGCGATCACCGGATGTGCCAAGCGCGTATACTTTGAAATTTCCACTGCCAAACGCCAGAGCAAGACGCGCCACGCCGGAACGCACAATATGCGGCGGTTTGCCCCAGCGCAGGAGAATCTGCCTCGATTCGTCTTCGTACGTGTCGCCAGTGTTGACGAGATCGGTCAAGTGCGCCACAAGAATCCGCCGCGACTTAACAAGCGGCTCGCCATCGAGCGACGTGGCCCATACGGTTACCGGCCCCTTGTCGCAGAGCGCCGCTACCGCACCGGCCATTATCCGCCCGTCCTCGGCGAATCCACCGCATGTGCACCCGGTCGCCACGCTGAACGACCCCTTCTCCTGATCTGCCGAAACCGCCGCATCTTCGCCAACTCTCATGTCACCACGCAGAAAGAGGTTCATGGCAATACGCTCGTCGGCGCGAGCAAGCGCATCGCCGCATATTGCGAACAAACCAGAGCGCGACTGGTCAAAGTTAACCATCTCCCACGGACTTCCGCCCCAGTCAAATCGCCACATGCCAGCCCAATCCCCACGCGCCGCCTGAGCACCTGCGACGAACCCGGCCATGTGACGGTATTCGCCAGGCCCCGCAAAGTTGTATTCCGTAGTGACGAACGGCTTTTCCGCAAGCACCACGCGAGAACAAAGCTCCAGCACGTCCGCACAACGCGACTTCACGGGATTCGTGTTCATGCTCTTCACAGGCGTCTGCCACGCTTCGCCAGGAAACGACGGATGATCCCAATAGCAGTGCTGGTCCACATAGTCGAGGTGTTTCGCCCGAACGGCGCGGAACGGCTCGCGCTCGAACCCCGCGCTCATGTCGGAGAGCAGAGCCTTCACGCCAAGCTCGTCCCTCAAGAACGTGCGCATCCGCGCAGCGAAACGCGATTCAAGAGAAGCGACGAAACGTGCGAAAGCCTCCATCTCCGGAGTCTTGTCCCACGGCTTGCCGGACGGTATCTCTGAAATCCCGCATCCGTCTTCCGCCGCCCAGCGACGCCACGCCTCGACATACTCGGGGAGTTTGCGCAGAGTCTCCGTACCGTTCATGCCCACATGGCCCTCGTTCACAAACGCGAGGAACGCGAGCGCCGGATCGTCGGCCCATCTGAGACTTGTATATGGATTGACGTGCGTCATCCACTGGCGGGCGAACGCGCAGAGGTTTGAAAAGGCCGCGTCATTGACGAGAACGAGCGCCTTGTATTCGCTCATGCCGACGAAGCCCTCCGCGTCCTGCCCGAGCGCGCGGCGCGGTACCTTGCGCGACACGAAGAGATCGGTAGTAACATACACTCCCTCGCGTCCACACGCCGCAAGAAGCGCGTCCATCCTGTCGAGCTGCGCGGGGTTTATCGTCGTGCCGTCGGCCGAGCATTCGACAAGTCCGTCGTCGTGGTGGTGGAGGCGAAGTGCATTGTAGCCGCGCAGCCTAAGCTGACGCACGAACTTTTCGGCGATCTCCCTCTTGGCGAAGTTCGCGCTGTTGCAGATGTTCACGCCGTAAAACCTCCGCGCCACGCCGCGCTCGCCTTCGAACTCGAAGTGGCAGCCACGAGCCACAACACGGCGGCACGGCGCAACAGTCGGAACTACCTGCGAGAAATCGAGCGCGCTCCCCTCTTTGATGTCGGTCGAGACCTGCAGCGGAATCCACTTCTCGCCGGCGGTCAGCACGAACGGATCGCACGCCGAGACCGAGACCGGTCCGCCAGCGTCAAGCACAACCGTAACCTCGTCGCCCGCGCAGTAGAAGCGGAAGATGAACTCACCCATGTTCCATTCGCGCCCGTCCATAGCGTGCAGGCGCACCTCTTCGCCGAAGTCGAGACGGAACGACCGCCCGAGCGGATCCTTGAAGCGGAATGTGTGCGCCTCGTGTCCGGCGATGTGGATGTTCTTCCCCTTCTCGTGCACGGCGGGGATTTCGACGGTCTTCACGTCCGTCTCGCACCTGCCCCCCGCCCAGCTCTCGGCGTCAATGGTTAAGACTATCACGTTCTTCTCATTCTCACCACGCTCCGGAAACGACCACCTGAGTCGCGGTTTGGAAGAATCGCTCGCGTCCGCCTCCACCTTCGCGACATAGCGCTTGAACGAGTCGTCTGCTCGGCGGCGCATCGGCTGGAACCGTGCTCCGCCCGCCGGGAAGAGCACGTCGCCCCCTTCCTCGGTCTGCAACGTCCATGCGGCGGAGCATGGCTGCACCGCGCAAGCAACGACGAAAAGAATAAACGCAAAAGCCCTCATCATGCTTTGTAGAAATTGCCGGGCTTGTCGTACCAGAACACCACCTGCCGCCCATCGTGCAGGAATCCATGGGCCCCGTCTTGTCAATTCCATTTTCAACATCTGCCGCGAATCAGCGAATTATGATGGCCAACCCCTTGGCCGGCGGCAGAACGGTGAACTTGTGCCAGTCGATATTCGCCCAGTCGCCGCCCGACTGCGACTCCCACGAGAGCTGGTTCCAACCCGCGACGAGCGCCTCAGACGGAACTTTGACCTCAGTCGTCACGTCGCCTTTAATCTTGTATTCTCCTACCTTTACGTCATTCACGTAGAAATGGAAGTCCTTTTCGGCGTTGCTCGTGTTCTGGGCGCACGTCGCAAAGATGCCACGGCACTTGCCGACCAGATCCTCAGGCACGTAGAAGTCGAAGTATGTTTTATTGCCTTTGCCGTAACTCAAACCGCGTGCGTGCAGCTTGTCATTGCCGCAGGCCGGATGGAACAGATATTTGTCGGGGCCAAGGGAGTTCGCTTCGGCAGATGTCGCGAATGACGCAAGACCATCGCCGAACTTAGCCGAGCC
>CACYCL010000191.1 GCA_902772905.1 uncultured bacterium
CAGCTCGATAGTCGAGCTTTCGGAGCGGTCGGTCAATGACGGGTCGCGTCCTGTAGAGTTCCCAGACTACACGCGCGGCGGCTGGAAGATCGCCAAGCCGTTTGAGGTTCAGCAGATGGACATGTCGAAGTTCGATTTTTCGGCTGGACTTAAGAAGGACTCGGACGCTCAAACAACATAAGGCTATCTTTTATATCAGATCTTTCAACTTATCCACCCCTATGTCGCTAGTATGCAGGGGCGGATAAGTTTTTTGAACCGAATGCTGTTTCAGCGCATTATTGATAGTGGAGTATGAAGGACCACGCCACCATCGTAAAGGCAATCCGGCAGGATCACAATGCTGGAGCGGATATGCTTGTCGCAGAGTACAGAGATAGCCTGTACAACGTTGCGCTTGGTCTGTGCGGCAATGCGGCGGAGGCGGAAGACCTTGTTTTCCGCACATTTGAGCAGGTGGTCGCGAAAATCGACAGTTATCGCGAGGGAGATGCGTTCTTTGGCTGGATGGCCACCATTCTGCGCAATTACTACTTGATGTCTCAGCGTGGCAATGTGGCTAAAAACACCATTCCGCTTGGCGGATTAGACGAACTTGCGGATGTTGCCGAAGTGGTAAGCGCCGAGAGCGTCGGAGATGCGCTTGACGGCAATGTGCTGCGTAAGATGGTGGACGAGTTGCCGCCGAAGCTGCGTGAAGTGGTTGTGCTCCACTACTTCATGGATCAGCCTATCCGCAAGGTGGCCAAGATGCTTTCACTCGCAAAGGGAACGGTGAAGTCCCGGCTGTACTATGCGCGGCTTGTGCTCGGCAAGCGGCTGTCGCAGGCGTCGAAGAGGCCTGTAGCGATATTGGTTTTCGCGCTGTTGTTTGTTGCCGCCGCCGTTTCTGCAGTGTCCCATGCGATATTCGCGCCGCCCATGGTGGCGGAAGTTGATGAGCCGGTGTTTTTGGACGACGCTCCAGTTGAATCGAGCGACGAGGAGGCGGAGTGTTGGCACATCGTCCCCGCCCAGGTTTACATTGCGAAAGCCGAAGTCAGGGCTGTATCTGCCAGGCACGAAGCAAGCCGCTCGGTGAAGACGGCTGCAGTGCCAGGGTTTCAGTCGTCCGTCAAGAGCGTGTGTTCGAAGCCCATCCATGCGTTCAGCTCAATACCGAACGGGGGAAAGGTGATCATATCCAGATGAGCGTCGGCAAGAGTCTTGGTTGCTGCCTTGCGTGGCTTGTTGCAACGACGGCTGCCGTGTCAGTGCAGTCGGCCGTGCCGAATTTGAGCTTGCTGAGCGTTGCGCAGGACCAGACGACGCGGTGCGTTACGGTAGACTATGTGCTGGACTCGCCCGCGATAGTCACCCTGGACGTGTTGACGAACGGCGTGTCCATCGGCGCGGCGAACGTGACGCACGTATACGGCGACGCGAACCGCCTTGTCGCGGGCGGAGCGCGCTCGCTCAACTGGCAGGCCGCGAAGAGCTGGCCCGGGCAAAAATTCTCCGACGACACGGTTTCAGTGGAGGTCACGGCGTGGTCGCCCGATTCGCCGCCCGACTACATGGTAGTGGACCTCGTCGTTGACAAGGGCGCGCGCACGTACTACATGGCTCCCGAACAGCTGCCTGACGGCGGACTTGGAAGCGACAAGTACAAGACCGACTACCTTGTCATGCGCCGCATCCACGCAGACGGCAAGACTTTCAGGATGGGTTCGCCCGCCGAGGAGCCGGGGCGCAGGTCGAACGAGACTCTTCACTACGTGACGTTGACGAACGACTTCTACATGTCGGTCTACGAGCTTACGCAGGGGCAGTACAGAAACGTCATTGGCGACCTGAACCCGTTGAACACGAAGTACGGGTTCTGCGCCACGCGTCCGCTGGACTGGCTCGTGTACGACAGATTCCGCGGCACAAAGAAGCTCTGGCCGTGCGACGGGCACGAGGTGGATCCCGGCTCGCCTCTCGGAGTGTTCCGCTCGGAGCTGAAGATTTCGACGCTGGATCTTCCGACGGAGGCGGAGTGGGAGTTCGCCTGCCGCGCCGGCACGCTGACGGCGCGGTATGACGGCTCGGATTTCCCTGCGTCCGTTGCGGAAATAGCATGGCTTGGCTCGGACAGAAAATGTCCGCACGACGTGGGGCTGCTCAGGCCGAACGGATGGGGGCTCTACGACATGTACGGGAATGTCGACGAATACTGCCTCGACTACTATGCGGAAGACCACTCGTACGTCACGCTTGGCTCGAAGGTCATTGCGCCTAATGGTCCGGGAAGAGGCATGGAGCGCGTGATTCGCGGAACGGGGTCGTGGTGGTCGTTGAAGGGCGACCAGGCGCGGTCGGCGTTTCGCCAGTCGTACACGGCTTCCGGGCCGTGGATGTGCGTCGGCTACAGGCTTGTATGCAGGTGATGCAAGGAAAGGAGAGACAAAGCAAGGCTATGAGAGGCGGCAGGAGAGGCTTTTTGAAGGGTATGGGGGCGTGCGCAATGCTCGGCGCTCCGGGGATCTTTTCGCGGAACAAGAAGAAGCCCAATCTTACGTTGGGCGTAATAGCGGACACGCACATCGGCACTCTGGCGTCGGCTGTCACGCTTGAGCGCACGCTGTCGTTCTTCCGCGACCGCAATGTTGACGCGGTGATGATATGCGGCGATTTGGCGGACTGGGGGCTTCTTAGCGGCCTCAAGTACATTGCGGAGACGTGGGAGAAGGTGTTTCCGCGCGGCAAGGGTGCGGGCGGCAAGCCGGTTCAGAAGCTCTTCTGCACCGGCAACCATGACTACGAGGGCTGGTGGTACGGCGACATGACCGCCGAGATGCATGCGCTTGGATATGACGAGGACGAGGCGCTCGTCAAGCTCGGCATGAAGAAATGCTGGGAGGAGGTTTTCCAGGAGGAGTTCGCCCCAATCCGCAAGCGGACTGTGAACGGGTTCGACTTCATCAGCGCGGAGTGGCATGGCTATGACAAGGAGCCTGGGCATGACCAGACAGAGGCATGGTTCAAGGCTCACGGCGGAGAGCTTGATCCCAAGAAGCCGTTCTTCTTCTACCTGCACCAGCCGTTGGCGGGGACAACTTCCAGCGGCTGGGAGTCGAAGCTTGCGCGTATGCAGACCGACGCGCTGACGCCGTTTGCGAACGCCGTTGCGTTCTCTGGCCATGCGCACTGGACGTTGAACGACGAGCGTTCCATCTGGCAGGGTGCGTTCACGGCGGTTTCCGTGCCGTCGCTTTCCTGCACCGGCGTGATGGGCGGCTACGAAAACGGCTCCGACGTTCGCAACGGCAAGACGACGCGGGCGATGCCCATGATACCTGCCAGATTCCGCATGGAGGAGCCGCAGGGACTGGTTGTATCCGTATATCATGACCGCATGGAGATGGAGCGGTACGACTTCAAGAAGTTCGTACACACCGCGCCGACTTGGAATGTGCCGCTGCCGCTTGCCGACTCGGCGCGTCCGTACACGTTCTCGGCACATTCTTCGCAGACACCAGTGCCGGAGTTCCCGTCGCGGGCGAGGCTCTCGCTCTTTACACGCAACACCGAGACGCGCGGCGGGAAGTGGGCGATAGTGATGGTGGCGGGCTTTCCGGCGGCGAAGGCCGTGCAGGATGCGCGTGCGCTCGACTACGAGCTTCGCGCCGTGCTTGCAGACGGTACGGTCGCGGTGGTCAAGCGATTCCTCTCGCCCGCCTTCCACAAGCTTAAGGAAGACGAACCTGACCGCCTGACGTTCTGGATGAACGTGCTGGAGCTGCCTCAGGACGCGGAATACCACATAGAGGTATATCCGCGAAACTGCTTTGGCGTGTGCGGCAGGCCGCTTGTGTCCGCGCCGCGTCGCGGCAAGCCAGGCGGCGTGCAGGCGCGTGGCTGGCCGAAGAAGAATGCGTGATTGGGAATTCTAAACTAACATGAAAGGAGAGACGAACAGATGAAAAAGAAACTGATGCTTGCGGCATCGACTACGTTGCTGATGTCCGCTCCACTCGCAGCTGCGAACGTAAACGGCTTCGAGAACTTCGTGCTGTCGCGCGGAGACTACAAATCAAGTCCATCGACGGCGATTTCCGGGTTCTCTTCC
>CACYCL010000192.1 GCA_902772905.1 uncultured bacterium
CTTATAATCGCCATTCAATGAAACAATGAAGCAAGAGGGGAGGAGAACAGTTGACATGAAGCGTGATTTCAAGTGGATTGACCTCGTGCATCTTGGCATGAAGATGTGGGGTGATTTACCGATGACGGAGCCGCCGAAGCGCGACGGCATAATGACGAAGGTTCTGACAGATGACGAGTTCAACGCCATCTGGCGGAACCCCGACATCCTTGCGAAAGACCGCGTATATTTCGATGAAGTCTTCTGGCGCGAACTTTCCGGCAAGTTGCGCACGTCAGGTTGCAACTGCATAATGCTTGACGTAGGCGAGGCACTTGCCTATCCAAGCCATCCCGAGCTTTCTGTGAAGGGGACCTGGTCGCCAGAAAAACTCAGAGCCGAGATTCTTCGTCTGCGTGAAATTGGGTTCGAGGTGTTTCCGAAATTGAACTTCTCGACAGCCCACGATGCGTGGCTCGGACCTTACGAGCGCATGATTGCGACGCCGGAATACTACAAAGTATGCGCTGACGTAATCCACGATACCATGGAGGTGTTCGCGCCGGTCGAGAATTTCCATATCGGGTTCGACGAAGAAGACTTGCCGCAGTTCCACGCCAACAGTTCGATTCTCGTGATGCGGCAAGGCGAGCTCTGGTGGCACGACCTCAACTGGCTCGTGCGTGAAGTGGAGAAACACGGTGCGCGCGCGTGGGCGTGGAGCGACTATTTGCGTCGTCACACCAAGGAAGAGTTTGAAGGCGAATTCTGCCGCAGAATGCCCAAGACGGTCGTGCAGAATCCGTGGATGTACTGGACGAAAAAGGCCAAGATGGACACCGAGCCGTACATTCAGGCGTTCTTGACATTGGCGGAGGCGGGCTATGATGTTGCACCATGCGGCTCCAACTGCTATGGCGTGACGGAGAACTTTCCCGACATGGCGGAATACTGCCACGAGAAGATCGCTCCAGAACGGCTGAAAGGGATGATTATGGCTCCTTGGATAAAAACCATTCCCGAATACCGCCGCCTTCATTGGCAAGCAGCCGATTTGATGGCAGAGGCAATGCAGAGGGTCGGCGAGGCATGAACGAAAGACTACGAATGATAGAGGCGGCGGCAATGGCATTCTGCGCATGCCTTGCCATTGGTTGCGATGCCGAAAAGTCATCGCAAGGTGATTCGGCGTCGTATGACATGACGCTGCGGATGCCTGGTACAACACCTTCGGTTTCCGCGTGACGCTCGGACTGTAACGGCACATTGACGCGTTATCAAGGATTAACCCTGTGACTGTCCCCCCGTTTCGCTTGGGGACAGTCCCTCGTTTATTCTGTTGTGTTATCGTCAGAACGCAGGATTCGTTCATAAAAGTGTTGATTTACGGATGAATTACATTCATAAAAGTGTTGCGTACAATATTAAGTTCGTTCATAAAAGTGTGGATGCCAGTTGCGGTGTGCGCTGATTTATAGACATTTCGCACCTGGCGGCGCAGAAATATCGCGTACTTTCCGCTGCGAACCTCGGAGACTCAGGCGTGACGGCAGCTGATTTCGTCGCAACCGCCGACAACACCGACGAATATGTCCGGGCGGCTGTCACAAACGAAACGTTTTCCATTGAGACGGACGGCAACGTGAAATACCTCGTCTACACGCTGAACAAGAAGGCCGTCTGTTCTAACGGGGTTGACGGCTATAACGATCACTCCTTCACGGCGGGAACGCACTGGGACGACAGCAAACCGCCGCACTCGGATGCTGATTATTTCATAAAGAGTGGACATCAGATCCGTTCCGTGCGCGGCGCCTCGTCGAAGTTCGACGGCAATTCGCTTACAGTCCTTTCGGGCGGCAAGATAACCGTTCAGGGTGTCGCCAACGGAGTCAAGGCCACTGTTGCAGACCTCCGTCTTTGCGGCGGCGGCATTCTCACTACGACTACCGACTGGGGTAACAATCTTGACGGCAAGGTCACTGTCTACGGGTCTTCGTCCGATCCGGCAATATACGAGACAGAGTGGGCGAGTTCGAGCAACGAGAAATCAGGCAGACATTTGACCGTTCTGTCATCGATTGCAGGAAGCGGCTCTATACTCTGCCGCTATCAGAATCAGGAGGCCACGACTCTTGGCGCACCTGTCGCCGGACTCAACCTGCGCGGCGACAACACGGGCTTCACGGGCGAATGGCAGATTGCGCACCCAGCCGCGCAGGCGACGTTTGCGAGCGCGGACAACTTTGGCAGCGCCTCGGCACTTGTCCTGAACAGAAACGGCATATTCAGGGCACAGGGTGGTTCGTTCGCAATCTCTGCGCCGGTCATAGTGAAGAACGTCGGCAGCGTTCCCGGGAACGAGGAGCTTACGAACGGCGGCACGATTATTGTCGACGAGAACCAGACGCTCGCCATAGACGGCGTCGTGTCCGGTGCGGGCATTCTGCGCAAGGCGGGCGATGGGGCGTTGCGTCTCAATGCTGAGAATACCATAGCCGCACCGGTCGTCGTCAAGCAGGGCTTCATCGGAGGTTCTGGCAAGGTCACGGCGGTCGAACTGAAGAACGGTGCGGGCTTTGACGTTTCCGCGGCGCAGGTGACGCCGTTTGAAGTCGGTTCGCTCGTCGTCGAGGGGGAAATCGTGCTGAACATCCGCGACGCGGCGAACGTCGATACAAGCCGAATCGCCATCGCCAAGATTGGAACGCTGACTGGTGGAATGCCTGACATGGTTAAGGCCATCGTCGACGGCGGCAAAGGCGGCAGCTACACGCTTTCGGTTGATGGCGGCATCCTCTACGCGGCAAAGCGTGGCTTGGTTATTTCCATATACTGAGGACGCAATCAACAAGGCAGCTGATATTCTGCGGCGGTTTCCGTGCATTCTGGTCTGCCAATCTTGCCGCTGAAGGCATCCCATCTTTCAGCCTCTAAGGTCAAAAGGCACTAGAATATTGGCGATAGGTGGAGAAAATAGTGCTGCCGGAATATGGTATAATACGGCGTACGTTCTGGCTGTTAGCGGACTGTTTTGTCCGCAGTAAGGAAAATATGAATGCGTACAAGGGATGTTTTATTGGATGCTTGGGCATGATCGTCGCGACAGGTGTCATGCTGGTTGGAGTGGCTGCGCTCGTGTGGCTCGGCGTGGCAGCGGCTGACATGAAACTCGACGATGGCGGCGGTAAATGGTCTGAGCGCGACAAGCCGCGCGACAAGGTCTGGGTGAGCGGCAATGGCAACGAGGACGCTCCGCAGGTGCTGCGCGTCAAGATAAGCGGCGTCATATCGGAATCGCGCAGCGACGTCTTCGGGCGGGAGAAGTCGTCCGCCACGGCGGCGCTGGAGAAGATACGTTCGGCCATATACGACGACGACATTCAGGGGCTGTACCTCGTGCTCGACACGCCCGGCGGCGAGGTAACGCTTTCGGACGTCATAGCCGACGCGGTGCGGCGGTTCAGGAAGTCGAGCGACGACCGCTTCGTTTTGGCCGAGATGGGCGCGGTATGCTGCAGCGGCGGCTACTACATCGCCTCAGCGGCGGACTACATTATTGCGCACCCGACTACGATTACGGGATCCATCGGCGTCTTGATGTCCACGATAAATGCGTCGGAGCTTGCGAAGAAGGTCGGAGTGGAGAGCGTGGTGATCGCGACCGGGGCGAACAAGGCGATGCTCGACCCGCTCAAGCCTGTCGACCAGGCGCACATCGGGATATTCAAGAAGGCCATCGACGCCGACTACGAACGGTTCCTGTCTGTTGTTGCGAAGGGGCGTAAGCTCTCCGTGGACGCGATTCGCCCGATAGCCGACGGGCGCATACTCTGCGCGGAGGAGGCTAAGAGACTGAAGCTCGTGGACGCGATAGGGTATGCCGAGGAGGCGGAGGAGCAGCTTGCCGAGCTGGCCAAGTCGGAGGACGTGCGGATTGTCCGGTACAAGGACCAGCCCACGTGGCGCGACATGTTCGAGGGCTCGTTCCTCAGCTCTCAGGGCATGGCCAGGGCTCTTCGAAGCGCCGCTGCGCGGGAAGGCTCCGTAAATCTGAACTTCATGGCCGAATAGGAAGGGGGGGCGGCATGGCGACGTTCCGCGGCGAGAACGTGAGGGTTTCGAACATCGGCGTCAGGATGGTGCGCTGACGGCTGCAATGCACCTAGGACATTTGAACGTTTCACCTAGGACCTTTTGGTGTTTCACCTAGGACCTTTCGAAATTCCACCTAGGACCTTTCAGGCGGCGGTCGAGCCTTGTTGCGGAAAAATAAATTTGAACCTTTTGGCTTCATACCGTCACTTACATTTGCGGCATGGGTATTGTCAGCGAGATACTGCAAGACGGGGAAAAGGGAGCCAAGCACCTCTTTGACGAATATGGAGGGCGCCTTACGGCTGCCGCGCTCTCGCTTTGCGGAAATGAGGCGGATGCGAAGGACCTGGTTTCCGAAACGGTCGACATAGCGGTTCGGCAGATTGGCTCGTACCGCAACGAGGCCGTTTTCTTCGAGTGGCTTTGCGGCATAATGAAGAACCTCTATCGCCATTCAAGGCGGCGGATGTCGGCGACGAACGAGTTTCCGATGGCGGAACTGCCCGACACGTCGGTTGACGGCGCGGCGGACGGTGCGTCCCAGATAGTCCAGGCAGTAGATGCCGGAATACTGCGCGATGCGGTGAACGCGCTGCCGCATGAAATGCGCGAGGCGGTGGTTCTCAGGTATTTCATGGACATGCCGCTTGCGCAGATAGCCAAGTTCCTGTCCCTGCCTGTCGGCACGGTGAAGTCGCGTCTGCACTACGCGAGGTTCGCGCTGGCGTCGCGGCTGGGCGAGCAGCTGAAGAAGCCGGCGGTCGCGGCAGTTGCGGCAGGGTTGATAATTGCGGCGGCGACGGCGGCAACTGCGCTTGGGGTGTTCCTTTCGGGTGCGACAGATGGCGAAGGGGCGATGCTTTCTGGCGCGGAGGGCGACGCACGGCTTGCAACTGTCGTCACGGTCGAGGAGCGAGTGGGGCGCGCCGAGGCGGAAGCGCCAGAGGCGATCGTCGGGGCGGACAAGACCGTCGGCGAGGCTGCGGCGAGCGAATCGGCTGCATCGTCATCAATTTCACATTCAAACAGCAAACTACCAAGTTCGAACAGCAACAAACAAGGAGAGACTGCGATGAACATAAAGGCAAAGGCGGCGACCGCGCTTGCGGCGGCGACATTGGCGGCGACCCCTGCGGCAAATGCGAACACCGTGGCATGGTACCACTTCAACGAAGGCGCGAACGGCGAGATTATGCGTGGCGGCAACGGTGTTTACGCCGTCACGAACTCCGTTGACCCAACGTCGCTGAATGGCCGTGCATACCGAATTACCGGCACTGCGTTTGATGTTTATGGCGACGGAGTCAATATGCCGCTTTGGACGAATGGAACGCCATCTTGCGTTTCATGGTACGATCCTGCCACGGGAGCGAGAGGTGCTGACAACCGTTGCATGTGGTCGAAATCCTACGGCAATAACGGCACGAGATCGGCATCGATCATTCTTGTCGATGACGATGAGAAGCTGCATTGTGCGAACCTGACCGCCGAGTGCATGGTTAAAATGCCGGAAGGCGCTTCGCTCAATTATAACTGGATCAGCATACTTGCCATGCGCAACGGTTTGACGGCCAGCGATTTTGCGTGGGGCATACGTGCCATGAAAGACGGCAGAATGATGGTGCACATCGTTGACGTTAACAATTCAGCGAACAATTTTAACGGTGCAACGCTTGGAACGGGCAGGGGTGACAGCGGCTACTTCTACACGCCGACGCCAGGCGGCACTGTTCCCAACATCGCGGACGGCAAATGGCACCATCTCGCCATTACATACGATGGCAAAACGGTTCGGGCCTACATTGACTATGCGTTGGCCGAATCCATTGCCTGGTCGGGCAGTTCGGGCAGTCTCGTTTACGGAAGCGGGGAGACTAGCAAACTCTGCATCGGTGGCTTTGACGCGGCCACATACGGCAATTGGCCTGGTTGCATAGACGAGGTGCGTATTTCCAGCGAGGCTCTTCCGCCAGAGAAGTTTCTGCGCGTCGGAGGCCTTGTCAACAATGCATCTGATCAGGATACGGCCATTTACCTGCCGTTCAATTCTTTTGAGACTTCAAACGATGCGTTCTTCGGAGCGATACA
>CACYCL010000193.1 GCA_902772905.1 uncultured bacterium
AGCTTCAAGAACGGCGGCGCGGTCCCTCTTGAGCTTCACGCTGTAGTAGTCGTTGAAGTTGTCGATGCCTACGACTTCCCACCCGCGCCGAAGGAATTCCTGCGCCGCGTGGAAGCCGATGAAACCGGCAAAGCCTGTGATTAGAATCTTCATTAGGTAATATTATATCATTTTCGGGGCGGATTTTACCATACTCCATGTCACCCAAATATCGCTTTGTCGCAATTCATTTCTGTTTGTGCCAGCACGTGCGCATACCCCCAAAGCGGACACCGTTTTTCGCTCTAAGCGAAGTCGCCATTTCGCTTGAAGCAAAGTCCGTGCTTCGCTCTAAGCAAAACTGGAACTTCGCTTGGAGCGAAGTTTGCATTTCGCTTGGAGCAGATTTCACGTTTCGCTTGGAGCGGTGCAATATATTACCTTAGGATGAGCAACGCTCCTTGCGGTATGTTCGTAACCTCGCATGTCTTCGGCGCACCATCGGTCGCAACACCGAAGGCATTGTAGACCTCTTCACCGTTGTTTGTTTCTCACATTGTCAAAATAATTTCTGAAACCTCAGTTGTACGAATTTATGGTACAATTCAACATACCTATGAACAAGAGCTTGCTTATTGTGTTGCTGTCTGTTTTTGCCGTCTCTGCGAATGCCGGTCCGGCGGATGGCGTGAAGGTTGCGCTTGAGCTGAAGCCAGGGCTTGGCAACCCACGCAACAGCGAAGGGGCATTCATGTCGCTCAAAGACGGACGCATAATGTTCGCATATTCTCGGTACTACGGTACGTCCAGTTCCGACCATGCGACGGCTGACATAGCCGTGCGCTACTCGTCGGACAGGGGCGCGACCTGGACCGACAATGACGAGATCATTGTCAAGAACCACGGCGGCATGAACGTCATGAGCGTGAGCCTGCTGCGCCTGCAGAGCGGAGAGATAGCGCTTTTCTATCTGCTAAAGAACAGCAAGGATGACTGCCGTCCGGTCATGCGCCGATCCTTCGACGAAGGCAAGACGTGGTCCGGGCCAACGCCATGCATAACCGACGATGTCGGGTATTTCGTGCTGAACAATGACCGTGTTATCCAGCTGAAGGACGGACGGCTTCTATTCGCTGTGGCGCGCCACCGCTTCGAAAAAGGCAGGTTTGACAACATGGGCATTGTCATGACGTATTCAAGCGACGACAACGGCAAGACTTGGCGGCGCGGCAAGACCGAGCTGGACATTGTCGCGCCGAGCGGCAAGAGGTATGCCGCGCAGGAGCCGGGCGTAGTGGAGTTGAAGGATGGTAGCGTGCTTCTGTGGATACGCACAAGCGCCGGCTGCCAGTTCATGAGCCGTTCGCATGACCGCGGCGAAACGTGGTCTGCGCCGCAGCCGTCGTGGCTGCGCTCTCCGCTTTCTCCGGCGTCTATCAAGCGTCTGCCGACAGGTGACCTTCTTGCAGTATGGAACGACCACGAGGGACGTATCGACCTGAAGAAGAAGGGGCGTGGGCTGGACGGGTGGCGTACACCGCTTTCCGCCGCAGTGTCACGTGACGACGGAGTCGTCTGGCAGGGCGCACGAGCCATCGAGGACGATCCAGCCGGCCATTTCTGCTATGTCGCAATCGAGCCTGTTGACGACGGAACGGTGCTGCTCGGCTACTGCGCCTACGATGACCTCGGGCACACTCGCCTTGTCAAGATTCCCGTGGATTGGTTCTATTCGAAACAGTGAGGAAAGCATCATGAACAAGAAGACAGGACTATGTGATTGGTATGCAAGGGCGGCGCTGTCGCTTTTGGCGGCGTTTGGTTGCCTTGCCGCTTCTGCGGCGTCTATCGAGCACATCGCGCTGGAGGTCGAAGACCCGGCTTCAATGGTGAAGTGGTGGACTGAGAACCTTGGCTTCAAGGTAACGCTCTCGCGTCCGTCGGGCTCTACGTTCATTCAAGACGAGGCGGGGCGCGTCGCGTTCGAGCTGTACCGTCCGTC
Source organism: uncultured bacterium (assembly GCA_902772905.1). GTDB lineage: Bacteria > Verrucomicrobiota > Kiritimatiellia > RFP12 > UBA1067 > UBA1067. Next base: position 1,982 of record CACYCL010000193.1, read on the forward strand.
AGAAGGGCGGAAAGCTCCCGACTACCACGCCATGTCCATACTCCAGCTGCATTTCGGACTCTTCTCCGATGACGTCGAGGCTGATGTGAAGCGACTCGTCGCGGCAGGTGCCACAGAGGTCGCGAAGGACGAAGTTCCGGGACTCAAGGGCGTCACGCTCCGTGACCCCAACGGCATTGCGTTTCAGGTAATGCAGCGCGAGAGGCCCGTCGTCTCAGACGTGCCGCGCAAAGCGTGGGTTACCGAGGGCTTTGATGCCTTTCGGCGAGGCACGTTCGGCAATGCAGGCCAGAACCTCTATGTGTCCAAGGCCGGTGTGCTTCAGCGCATCTACCAGTACGACCTCGACAAGAACGGATACTTCGACCTGGTGTTTGCCAACTGCCAGAACCACCACGAATCGGCTCCGAGCTACGTCTACTCCATTGACGGAAAGCGCGTCGCCACACTTCCAGGGCAGGGATCGCGCAGCGGACTTGTCGCGGATCTCAACGGCGACGGCGTCCAGGACATTGTCGTCGCTGGATACTGGAATCTTCTTGTGCCTTTCCCGTCCACGGACGTCTACTACGGGCAGTCCGACGGAGGCTACGGCGAGAACTGCCGCATACGCCTGCAGTCGGCCCGCGCGACAGACTGCGCATGCGGACGGTTCGACGCGGAGGGAAGGATGTCCGTCGCCTTCGCCATGCCTGAATACAAGATCGTGCGCATATGTCCGCAGAGCGACGTCGGGTTCGAGTGGATGAAGTTCGTTGACCTCGCGATAGACGCCGACCTTGTCACAGCCGGAGACTTCGACGGCGACGGGTTCGACGACCTCGCCTGCCGCAAAGACACGTCGACGGCCACGACGGTGTACTGGGGCGGCGAGAACGGGCTCGACGTCGCACGTAGAACCGCAGTCCCGGAGGCTTCGGCAGACGAGGTGCAGGGCCCTGCCGGAAAGAAGGGCTTCGAGTCGGAGCTGGAGGAGAAGTTCCCGGCCGTACGTCTTCTCGAGACGGTTGGCTGGAACGGCGGGAAGTGCTTCACGCTGATGACAGGCCGCAAGTGCGTGTTCTTCAGGGCGGACAGGAAGCGCAACGTATCCCGTGCGCTGGAACTGCCCGCTTCGATGGGCATTTCCGCGACCACCGGCGACTTCAACTCTGACGGTCTTGTGGACGTCGCCATCGCGGCGCAGGGCCAGGATCCCGCCGACGGAAACTGCCAGAACAGCTGGATATGGCTTAATTCCGCCGATGGATTCAAGGCAGAGAACCGCATCGCCGTCAGGACGAGGTCCGCTTCTTCCGTCCATGCGATGGACGGAATGGTCGTGTTCGGACAGTGCGCGGCCGACGGCATGTACACGAACGACACGCTTCTTTTCTCGTTCGAGGGCGGTAAGTTCAATCCGGAGCCAAGGCGCTTCGAGGGTGAAGACGTGCGAAGAGTGTGTCTTTTCAGGGACGCGCGCGGCGAGGTGCGCCTTTTCATGCAGAACCATTTCGCCCGCATGAGCGACGGATACGACAAGACCTACGTGTACTGGGGCAGGAGCGGAGGCTACGATGTCGGCGACATGACGCCCGTGCCGAGCTGGTGCGCAGTCGATTCCGTCTCCGCCGACCTCGACGACGACGGCTGGGTGGAGCTCATTGTCTGCAACAACTCAGAGAACTCGCTCGACAGGGACCCTGGCCATCATGTGCACCACTTCGGCCCGAACGGATTCGACCCGGCGAAATCATACACGCTCAAGACGGACATCGGCTGGGGGGCGATGGTATCCGACTTCAACCGCGACGGGTACCTCGACGTGTTCACCGTCTGCGACCACTGGAACGGACTCGCGATGTTCCTCGGCGGGCCTGACGGCCTCAAGCGCGCATACGACTGCATACTGTTTCCTCCGTCCGGCGAAGACTTGGAGCCGCCGTCGTCGAAGGCGAACGGCCCCGTAAGGCTCAAGCGCATGAACATCGGCGCACTGCGCTGGCCGGTCGCCGTGGACCTGAACGGAGACGGATGGCTTGACGCGGCCGTCCCCGTGTGCAGAGACCGTTCGTACGTGTTGTGGGGCGGTCCGGACGGATTCGACCCGGCGCGCAAGCAGGCGTTCGCCGCATACATGTGCACGGGCGCGCGCACGGCCGACCTGGACGGGAACGGATGGCCGGACCTCATATTCGGCGGCCACGTGCGGTGGGCGTCTGGCCGCGTCCCGGACAGACAGCCGCACAGCTCGTATGTAAACATCTACTGGAACAGTCCCGACGGGCTGTCCGAAAGCCGCAAGTGCATTCTGCATGCGGATGCGGCGAGCAACATGTGCGTTGGCGACTTCAACGTCGATGGGTGGCTCGACATCTTTGCCGGCAGTTACCAGAGCGAGGTCAACCGCGACATCTGCTCGTTCATCTACTGGAACAGGAAGGGGAGCTTCCTGAACGCCGACAGGCAGGATCTCGTCACGCACTCCGTTTCCGGATGCATCGCCGCGGACTTCAACCAGGACGGTCGCGTGGATCTCGCCGTTGCGAACCACAAGGTGTTCGGCGACCACACTGGCTATTCCGAGGTGTGGTGGAACGGAACTGAAGGGTTTCTGCCGAGCCGCACGACCAAGCTGCCGACATGCGGGCCGCACGGCATGAGCGCAATAGAGCCCGGCAACCAGCTGACGCGCGGACCGGAGGAATACTACTATTCCGAGCCGTACCAAGCCGACCGGGAGCTTACGGTCAAGAGTGCAGAGGTCGTTGCGGACTGTCCCAAGAAGACGTGGGTCAAGATGCTTGTGCGCTCCGCCGCAACGCGCGAGGCGCTGGAAAGCGCTGAATGGCGCGAGCCTGCGGGCGTAAAAGTTGCCAAGGGCGGCTATCTGCAGTATCGTCTTGAACTTGGGGCTACGCTTTCGCTTGCGACTCCGAGGGTCACGAAGGTGTCTATTGAGTTTTGAAGCGAAATGTCGTACGGAGTTGTATGCAGATGAAAGTCAAAATACATGTTGTGCTGCTTGCGTTGTCCGCATCGGCCGGCGCGGCTATTGCGGCGGATACTGCAGGCGTCAAGAAGGCGCTAAAGTCCTATGTGGACCGAAAGGAGATACCTGGCTACGTAAGCGTTCTCATCGACGGAGACCGCGAGGAATGGGTTGCTGACGGCTGGCGCGACATCGCCGGCAAGTCGCCGATGACCAAAGACTCGCTTTTCCGCATCTGCTCGCAGACGAAGGGAATCGTGGGTGCAGCAGCCGCGAAACTGGTCGTGGAGGGGAAGCTGTCGCTCGACGAGCCTGTTTCAAAGTATCTGCCTGAGTTTGCCAAGCTTGAGCGCGTTGTGGAGACGAACGGAGTGAAGACGCTCGCGCCCGTCAAGAACGTGCTGAAGGTTCGCGACTGTCTTTCGCATACAGGAGGCTTTCCGTTTGAAACGCGCGTTTCTCAGGCGCTTGGCTGGACTGGTGCGCCGCTCCGTGTCGCTGCTGCATCGGGCGCCGCCACTCCGCTCTTGTTTGAGCCTGGCACGTCGTGGAAGTATTCGAACGCTGGTCTTGACGTCGCCGGTGCGGTGGTTGAAATCGTGACCGGCGAGAAGATAGAAGACCACCTGAAGCGCGTATTCTTCGATCCGCTCGGCATGAAGGACACTACATTCCGCCCGACTCCCGCGCAGCTGAAGCGCCTCGTTTCCATGTATTATGTGGAGACGAACAAGATCTGCCGCTTGATGCCGAAGTACCGTCCGCTGCGAGAGCCGTACGACTCGCCCAATCGCTGGCCGTCGTGCGGGGCTGGGCTTTTCTCCACGCCGCGCGACTTGCTTGAGTTCTACCGCATGCTTGCATTCGGCGGTGTTTCGCGTGATGGGCGGCGCATAATTCCGGAGAAGGCCATTACGGAGCTGCTTGCGGTCAAGCAGACTCCGCCCGATGTCAAGACGGCCTATTCGCTTGGCATGTTCGTGGAGGGAGAGTGGTTCGGGCACGACGGTGCGCTGAAGACGGCTGCTCTCCTGAATCCGAAGCGCCATGCCGTGTGGCTCTGGATGATGCAGTGCGAATATCCGGGACGGATCAACAGGTGGCACCAGTACAAGGTGTGGCGTCCCGTGGTCAACAAGTTTTTCGAACAGAACACAGGAAAAGGATCAAACGGAGAGACGCCATGAAAGCGGTAGTCATTGGATTGGGTTCCATGGGAAGGCGGCGCATCCGCCTTATGCGGACGATGCCGGATGCACCGGAGATCGTCGGCGTGAACCGCTCTGCGGAGCGGCGCGCCCAGGTAGAGCAGGAATTTGGCATACGCACGTTCGCCACGCTTGCGGAGGCAATCGACGCAGAGAGGCCGCAGATGGCTTTTCTATGTACTGCGCCGGCAAGCCATGGTCCAGCCGTTATGGAGTGCATTGCCGCAGGGCTTCATGTGTTCATGGAAATCAACCTTGTCGGCAAATGGTATGCGGAGGCTGCGGAAAAGGCCAGGGGAAAGGGAGTGAAGCTCTTCATTTCGTCCACGCCCGTATACCGCCGCGAGATGCGCTATGTCGCCGATGCCGTGCACGGCGAGTCGGTTAACTACATCTACCACTGCGGGCAGTACCTGCCAGACTGGCATCCGTGGGAGGACTATCACGACTTCTTCGCGGCGAAGAAGGAAACGAACGGCTGCCGCGAAATACTCTGCGTGGAACTTCCGTGGATGGAGAAGGCGTTCGGCAAGATCGAGTCCGTGCAGGTGATGAGCGGCAGGTTGACGTCGCTCGACATAGACTTCCCAGACCATTACATGATATCGATCAGACACGAGGGAGGGAGCAAGGGCATGTACTGCCAGGACATCGTAGCCCGCAAGGGACTGCGACGGCTGGAGGTGTTCTCCGAGAGGCTTCACGTGTTCTGGGAGGGAACGCCCGATTCGCTTTCTGTGTATGACATATCGGAAAAAGCACTCAAGCCGGTGCGCCTCTACGATGATGTCGTTCAGGACGGACGATACAACGCCAACATCATAGAGAACGCCTATGCGGACGAGATACGCGCATTCTTCGATTATGTAGAGAAGGGCGTTACGCCGCCGTACACGTTTGCGGAAGACGCTCATACTCTCGATGTCGTGGACAGGATAGAGGGGCTTAAATGAACATCTGCATAATTGGTCTAGGCTCGATCGGACAGAGGCATCTAAGGAACATCCATGCTGTGGCGGCGGCGCGTGGGATAGAGGTCGCGACGGACGTCGTGGAGCCGCGCGAGCTGGATTATCTGGACGCAAGCACGCGCTCGCTTGTGCGCAGACGCTTCGCCACGCCTGCTGACATAGGGCGTTACGACATGATATTCGTGACTAACCCTTCGCAGCTGCACTTTGCGACGCTTGAGGCGGTTGTTGGCAAGGCAAACCACTTCTTTGTGGAAAAGCCCGTGTTCACGTCGGCGGTGGACGATGACGTCCTTGCGCCGTTTGCAGACAAGCGGCGATTCTACGTGGCCTGTCCCATACGCCACACGCGCGTCTATGGTTTCCTAGCTGAGTTCGTGCCGCACAACGGCATATACTGCGCGCGCGCAATTTGTTCGTCGTATCTTCCGGAGTGGCGGCCCGGCACGGACTACCGCCGCACATACGCCGCGCAGGAGGGCTCCGGCGGCGTCAAGCTCGACCTTATCCACGAATTCGACTATCTTTTCACGCTGTTCGGGCTGCCTGCCGAATCGCATCTGCTTGACGGCAGGTTTTCGCATCTGGAGCTGAAGAGCGTTGACGGAGTTTCATTTGTCGGCAAGTATCCCGACAAGACGCTTGAGCTGCACCTCGACTACTACGGGCGTGTGCCTCGCCGCGAAATAGAGTTGTACACGGCCGACGATGTGGTCGTTTGCGACTTTATCAAGGCTGAGATACGCTTTCTTAAGAGCGGTCGTCGCATCGATCTCGCTGAAGAACGCAACGAATATTGCCTGCGTGAAATCGGGTATTTCTTTGACTTTGCATTCAAGGGACAGGAGAACATAAATTCCGTTCCGTACGCAAACGCCATCATAAAATCCGTGCTTGGCGTTGCGTGACTTTGCAAAACTTCCGCTTGCATTTGGGGCGGGGAATGTAGTATAATCCGAAACCATCATGACATTTAAGGTTTCTATATCAGTGATTTTGGCGGCGGGGCTGGTTGTGCCGGCGTTCGCCGAGGATGCCGGGGCGGGCGCCGCCGCGGCTCCTGAGTCGAACCCTGAACTCGAGGCCGAGATTGCGTATGTGGAGGCGCTCGTCAACAATGGCTACCCCGACATAGCCGGTCCCGTCATCGAGGCTGCGAAGAAGCTCTGGCCCGAGTCTGAGGTGCGGTTCTTCGCGATTGAGGTGAGGAGTCTCCTCTCGCTTGGGCAGTTTGATGCCGCCGAGAAGAAGATCGCCGCGCTGCCAGACCGCAAGTCTACGAAATATTGGGCGGCGCGCCTCGAGATGGCCAACAACTACTTCGGTCGGGGGCAGAAGGCCGAGTGCATGAAGATATATGATGACTTCTTCAAGGCGTTTCCGAAGCCGCCGGCGGACATCCATCAGTTCTACATGCAGGCGTGCTATGCCTATGGGCAGCTTCTTGCGGGCGACAGGCAGTACTCGAAGGCGGCTCAGCGCTATGAGGCGCTTCTGAAGCAGCTTCCGGCGGGCGAAGACCAGTGGTGCAACATCGGCTGCGAGACTGTCGAGATATACCTGCGCCTTGCCGCCGAGCAGGCGGATCCCAAGCAGGCGAAGCAGCGCAGCGCAACGCTTGCCGCCGCCGGAAAGATAGTCGACAAACTCCTTTGGCAGCTCGACAAGCCCGTCTATTTCGGGCGAGCCGTATCGATGAAGGCCCATATCGAGCAGATGAAGGGCGACATCGCCAAGGCGTCGTCAATCATCGACGAATACAAGCCGCAGCTGCAGGAGCTGCACGACCAGATCCTGGAGTTCGACCCCGACGGCTCTAAGGGGCTTCTCAAGCAGTCGCCGCTTCCCGAGTGCATGTACCTTCAGGCGAAGATGCTTTGGGGTGAGGCGCAGGCCGAGGCGAAGAAGAAGCCGAAGCGCGACGACGAGAAGATCAAGGCGTACATGTTCGGCCCGAAGCGGGCGAACGGCGGCAAGCGCGATGGCTCCAAGGGTGCGTTCAACATGGCCGTGACCGTGTTCCTGAGGTACGAGACGAGCGCCTGGGCCCCCGCCGCAGGCGACCTCTCCGAGGAAATCCGCAACTTCGCCGAGAAGGAGTACAACGCGAAGATCAAGACAAAGGTCACCCCGGAGCAGATTGCCAAGGTGCGCGCCGCGCAGTTCAGGGATGCGGACGAGAAGTTCGTCGCGCAGGACTACGAGGCCGCGATTGCCGCATACTTCGCCGCTCTTGCGAAGTATCCCGAGATCAGGGAGTCGATCCGCGCCGTCGAGAATATCGCTGTCGCGTACGTAGACCTGACGCTGCAGACCAAGGACGCGAAGAAACGCGAGGAATATCGCATCAACGCCGACGCTGTCGAGGGCTACCTGGCCGAGCGCTTCGCTGGCAACCGCGACAAGCTGATCATGACGATGGCCGGCGATGCCGCGATTCGCCTTGCGAAAAGGGAGTCTGACTACCACAACCCCACGCGCGCGGATCGAATCTACACCGAGTTTCTTACCAACTACCGCAACCATGCCAATGCGGCGGCAATAGCGGCGGCGAAGGCCATGGAGTTCCAGAAGGCTGAAAAGTACGCAGATGCCGTCAAGTTCTGGAACATCATAGCCACGCACTACACGAACACGACGTTCTACGCCCCTGCCATGGCGCAGCTCTCGTTCTGCCACGGCAAGATGGGCGACAGGAAGCTAGAGATAGAATACATCACCAGGTATCTACCCATCGAGACGGTGAAGATACGCCGCCTTCAGGCGCAGTTCCAACTTGCGCAGATGTACAAAAATGACGGGCTTGGCGTACTTGACTCCATTGCGTCCACCAACGCCGCCCCGGAGGAGATCGATGAAATGGAGAAGCGCGGCACGGCGCAGATGCTTCGTGCGATCAAGACGTTCGGCAGTTTCACGAAGGAAGCGGACGCCGCTCTTGCCGACCCGACAACCGGCAAGGATGATGTCGAAAAGTATAAGGAACTGCGCGAGGCGGCCATGTATGTGTGCGCCGACTGCTGGCGTCGCATGAGGCGTCCGGAGAAGAACCTCGAGACGTACCGCAAGCGCGCGACGGCCGCATACGAGGCGTACCTGAGGGAGTATCCGGAAGGACGCTGGGCCAGAACCGGCTACGTAAGCCTCGGCACTATCTACACTGTTCTCGGAGACGTTGCGAAGTCAAAGGACGCGCTTGACCGCCTGTCGCAGCGCTTCCCCGACTCCGACGAGGCCAAGAACGCGAAGCCTCGCCTCGCAATGAACCTTATCGAGATGGGCATGAACAAGGAGGGCGCCGACATATATGCAGAGATGCTCCGCACCGATGGCGCTTACAAGGCGACGCAGTTCGTGGACGCGGGCGATGCACTTATAGCGGCTAAGAACTGGGAGCTTGCCGGCCAGGCGTTCACGAAGGCGATTCGTCTCGCTGGAACCAACTCGCTTGTGACGGTGGCTAAGGCCCGTCTCGGCCTGGCCAAGAGCGCGTGGAAGCAGGGATCGCTTGCCGAGGCGCGCGAGGCGCTGGATGCGTTTCTGGCGGACAAGAAGATGTCCAGGCTCACTATCGCAGCCGACGCGAACTTCATGCTTGTCGAGGTCGCATCCGAGCAGGGCCGCACGGAGAAGGACGCCACAATGCGTGGCAAATGCTTTGGTGCGGCCATAGGCGCGCTTAAGAAGGTTCGCCAGTATTGGGCCAAGAAACCCCAGTGGGAGCAGGACGCGCTTGACCTTCTATCAGGCGACGTGCTTGTAAGCCGCATGAAGGCAGAGGAGGCTATGGGGCTCAAGGATGAGGCGAAGGAGACGTGCGGGCGCGCGGCGTCTACGTTTCAGGTGTTCCTTCAGGCGCATGGCCCTACCGACGAGCATCCAATCGACAAGATGTCGGCTGGGGAGCTTGCGAACCTCGAACGCGCCTATGCCAGCATGCTTCCGCTTTTTGCGAAGCTTGGCGCCGACCAGGCCGACCGCGTAATGAAGTACGGCCAGGAGTACCTTGACCTCTTCCCGAACGGAAAAGCGCGCACGGAAGTAGCGAACTGCATGAACCAGGCTAAGGCCGACCTGCCGCAGGCGACTGGCGCCAAGGCGCAATAGGAGCGTGAACAACTAGTCTGAATCTTGAAATCTGAAAGGTAACACGGAATGAACAAACCTGCGATAGTTAACTGGCTGAAAATTGGCAAGGGACTGGCTGCCGCCTTGGTAGCGTTTGCCGCTGCGGAAGCTTCCGCGATAGAGGGAACGGTTGCGACCGAGACGGATTCGTTTTCGGGCGACGTTAAGTGGCATGCGCGCGACAAAAAGTACGTCATTCAGAAGGGCAAGGTGACAAAGGAGTTCAAGCTGGCCGAAGTGACTTCGCTCGACATCGCCAAGCCACAGGGCTTCGACAAGGCGGTTCAGATGGTCGAGGGTGGTCAGGGTGCGTCCGCAATAGCGACGTTGACAAAGATTGTGGCCGACTACAGGATGCTCCAGTGGGACAAGCCCGCGGGGCGCTACCTCGCACTTGCCTATCTCGGCTCCGGAAACGCCCAGAAAGCGTATGACGCCTGCACTCCGATTATCGCCGAAGACAGGGCGGCGGCTTACTCCGGTGACCTAGCCGCTGCATACTGGCAGGCACTCATGAAGCTCGGCAAGACCGAGCATCTCGAAAAACTTCTGAAGGATGCCGCCACCAAGGGCAACCGTCAGTCGTCCGCTGCGGCGCTCGTGATGCGCGGTGACATAATAGTTGCGGGCTCGAACGACGCTCCAGAAGAAATCAAGCGCGCCCTTCGGGATGGGTACATGCGCGTTGTACTGATGTACCAGGATGCCGAATGTGCGCGTGAGCGCGGCGAGGCCATGCTCAAGGCCGCGCAGTGCTTCGACAAGCTCGGCCAGTCCGCGCGCGCCGAGACTCTCCGTGTGCAGGCAAAGGGAATGTAAGGGTTCTGGGAATCGCCCAGAAGAAACTCAGTTAATCTAACTTAAACGATCAACCTCAAAGGAAAACAGAAAATGAACAAGATGAAGAAATCACTGCTCGCGATGTCGATCCTCGTCGGAACGTGCGTCGCTCCAATGGCGGCAATGCAGTCGCTCGGCCAGGAACTTACAAACGAGGCGGGCGAGAAGGTCGACGCCAACGCTGCGGCGCCGCAGCAGAAGTCCGGCGGCGGATTCTACGACATCGTCTTCGGTTCGGGCATCGTCGGCATGATCCTGTGGTTCGCGCTCTTCGGTGATGGTGCGCTCGCAATCTACTTTGCAATTGACTCGTCCGTCCTCATCAAGCCAGACAAACTCATGCCGAAGAAGTTGATGGACGGCGTCCAGGGCGCGATGGCCGAGGGTGATGTCGTGAAGGCGATGGAGATATGCCAGCAGAATCCGTCGGCCATGTCGTCGATCGTGCTCGCCGCGTTCCAGCACATCGAGGAGGGCTTCGAGGCCATTCAGGAGGCCGTGACGGCGGCGTCCGACCTTGAGCAGGAGAAGATACAGCAGCGGCTTAACTGGATTTCCGTCTGCGGAAACCTCGGTCCGTCGCTAGGCCTTCTTGGTACGGTGCAAGGCATGATCCTTACGTTCCAGGCGCTTGCCTCGGGTGGCGCGGGCGACGCCTCGGCGCTCGCAAGCTCCATTGGTCAGGCTCTCTGGACAACGGCTGGCGGCCTTATCGTGTCGATTCCGTCAATCACAATCTTCTATTCGCTCCGCAACAGGGCGAACCGCCTCATCCTCAAGATGACGGCGCTCACGATGGAGATACTGAACGGGCTTAGGAACGTTTCGGTCGATCCTGGCGCAGAGGGAATGACGGAAGAAGCCAATGGCTAAGAAGTCACAGGAAAACCCGCAGCTTGACATGACGCCGATGATCGACGTCGTGTTTGAGCTCATCATCTTCTTCGTAGTCACATTGACAGAGGCGCAGAGGAAGGATGAGACGATTGAGCTGGAGGACGGTCAGCACGGCATAGTGCTGACGCCGGAGGAGTTGCCGCCGACGCACATGATGATAGACATCGGCGTCGACCGCAAAGGCAAGGCGCGCATCTCCATGGGCGACCGCGACGTCACGCCTGAGGAGATCGGTCGTCGCGTCAAGGAGAAGATGCGCAAGGTAGGCGAGTTCCCGGTGCTGATCCGGGCCGACTACGCCGTGAAGCACTCTGCCGTGGCGCGCGTCATGAATGCCTGCACGGCGAATGGCATCTGGAAGATATCGTTTGTTGCCGTCGGCGAGGACAAGACATACAAGGACGATGCCGGGCTCAGGCAGAAGTTGCGCAGGCTTGCGCAGTGGCAAAAGGACAAGAACGTCAGGCCGCCAAAGGGCGGTCCGCGCGCGCGGCTACTTACCAAGTTCCCGAACCAAAAGCCGAAGAAGGCGAAGGGAGGCAACTAGAGATGGCGAGGAAACCGCAAGAGAACCCGCAGCTTGACATGACGCCGATGATTGACGTTGTGTTTGAGTTGATTATCTTCTTTGTCGTCACGATTCAGCAGGAAGACATCTTCACGAGGCTCAACGCGAATCGACCGGCACCGTCGTCGGGGGCGTCCTCCAACGAGTCCGACACTACAGTGACGATAGAGATAGGCCGCGGACCTGATGCAAACGGAACGCTTGTGTACAACAAACGCATTGTGCGCAGGTCGGAACTCGACCAGAACCTTAGGGAGGTTGCGCGGACATCTAAGAAAACGCCGATTGTGGTCAAGTGCGAAAGCGAATCTCCGCACAAGGCGCTCGTCGACGTTCTGGACATCTGCTACCGAAACCAGCTCTACAGCGTGAGCATATTCACGATGTAGCGGGCTGAGCAAATCTGACTAGCCACCGGGAGGGATACGAGACATGGCTGAGGACGTGAACGAAGAGGAATTTGTCGAGGAGGCTCCGCTTTCCGCGGAGGAGCTCTTCGAGCTGCATAAAGAGGAGATCAACGCCGCCTTCGAGGAGAAGGGCTTCTTCCGGCGCATGAAGGACATGTTTTCGGGGCTGTCGAAGCCTCGGTCATCCGCCGAGTACAAGTTGGCGAGAATAGAGCTGCAGCGTCTCATTGCGCCGCTGGCGGCCATACTTCTGCCTACTCTGGGCGTTGGCATACTTATCGTCGTGACGGCTGTCACTGGACAGAACAAACAGACTATCCAGGTTGACATAGCGAGTGCGCAGGACGACGAAACCCCGCTCGAAGATCAGCAGGAGCCGGACGAGCCTGAGGAGCAGACGCCCCCGGAAGAGCCCCTTGACATCACGGTCGACACTCCGAACGTGAACGTCAATGACATCGTGACTCCTCAGGCTACGCCGCAAAATGAGCCTGTGTCCGTAAAACCCGCTTCACAGGATTCCGTGGCGCTCATAAAATCACCGATAACGATGCGGTCCATGACGGGGTCGCGTTCGCCTGGCTCCATCGGGCGCATGACCGGTGGCGGAGCGCTTTATGGCGACCCGCAGACCGAGGGCGCGGTGCTTAAGGCGCTCAGGTGGCTTAAGAAGACGCAGCAGCCAAACGGCAGCTGGAAGCCACAGCCTGTCTCGAACACGGCTCTCGCCATTCTCGCTTTCCTCGCGCACGGCGAAACGCCAGCGTCGAAGGAGTTCGGCCCAACTGTGGAGAAGGCGCTTCAGTTCCTGATTGAGTCCGTTACGATGAACAAGGCTGGTCAGCCGACGTTCAAGGGAACCGACGGCAACGAGTATGCAACGCTGATTGCCACATACGCGCTTTGCGAGGCATACGGCATGACGCGTAACCCGAACACGAAGTTCGTGGCCATGCAGACGCTGCAGCGCATCGTTGACAATCAGTCGCCAACGGGCGGCTGGGACTACAAGATCAACAAGAAGTCGACGCGTGACGACATGTCGTTCGCCGGATGGGCGCTCCAGGCGTTGAAGGCCGGCAAGATGGCTGGTATGCATCCGAAGGGGCTTGATGAGTGCATAAAAAAGGCGGTGAAGTGTTTGAAGACTCGCAACTTCAAGAACGGCGGCTTCAACTACACGGCTGGTGGCGGGCCTACTGGTCTCACGGCCACAGGCTGCCTTGCGATGCAGCTTCTCGGGTACATGAACGAGCCTGAGGTCAAGAGCGCTCTCGACTTCATGCGCGAATGGAAGCCCGCGTTCTCGTCGCAGGAAAACGGCAAGCCGGTTGGGGCAAAGGCTGGCGGCGCGCTGCCTGGCCACAACCCGCAGTACTACTGCTATTACGCCGCTCAGTGCAAGTATCAGGCTGGCATGTGCCAGGGTGCTACTCCGGCGAACGTGAAAACGTGGCAGGACTGGAACGTTGCCATGAAGTCGCTCTATCCGCGCACAATCGTGACCCTGCCCGACACCATCCCCGGGCCTGACGGCAAGCCGCGTAGAATCGGCTATTGGAAGATGGACAAGACGGAGGCGACGTGCCAGGCTGGCGGCGACACTATGGCTACATGCCTATGTGCGCTTCAACTCATGGTCTATTACCGCTACTTGCCTACGACCCAGACGAAGGCCGCTAGGGCCAATACCGAGCCCGACGACTCGAGCACGAAAGACAAGTCGAAGGATATAGACGTCGAAGTCGACATCTGATGGAAAGCGGCGCATACGCTGAACTATGAGGCTCTACGTCGCAACTCACAATCGGCACAAGCTCCGGGAGATATCGCAGATACTCCCGGAGTTCGATGTCATTGCTGACGATTCTGAGGGAATAGAGGAGACGGCCTCTGACTTCATTGGCAACGCATTCATAAAGGTTCGTGCAATCGCGGCTAAGCACCCCGGTTCTTGGTGCATGGCCGACGACTCCGGTCTGGAAGTAAAGGCGTTGGGCGGGGCTCCCGGTGTGCGCAGTGCGCGCTACGCAGGCGAACCATCCAGCACGCCGCGCAATAATGCGCTTTTGCTGCGGAATCTCGAAGGTGTCGAGGACCGCGCCGCCAACTTCACATGTGCGGTTGCGCTTGTTGATCCCAACGGCGTGGAGCATTCCGCCGTTGGGAAGTGCTTCGGCAGAATCGCTACCGCCCCGTCTGGCGCGGAAGGCTTTGGATATGATCCGCTGTTTGTTCCAGACGGATATGGCAAGTCGTTCGCCGAACTCTCTGCGGACGAGAAGAATGCCATTTCGCATCGTGGGAGAGCGCTTGCCGAGGTTCGCAGGATACTTATGGTGTAATGCACATTCCATAAATCATGATGCAACACAATCAGGGAAATGACAATGACGACTGCGGGAACGAGAACAGAGGTCAATACTAGGAATGCGGCCACATGGCCGCTGGCGATGCTCGCCATGCTGGTCGCGCATGCGTCGCTTGCTGCGGGCGCCATTTCGTCAGAAGATGTCACGCGAGAGAAGTATCCAGATGCCGATGTTGTCACTGTCGACGAAAAAGAGCGTGTAACGTACAATCCAGACGGCACTTATGAGCTGGTGTCGGAGAGCTGGGGCAAAATACTTACTGAGAGGGGGCGCAGAGACGAAAGCATCATCAGCCTTAGCTACTCGAAGCGCTACGGCGAGGCATCCATATTGTACGTCGGAGCTATTGATGCGGAGGGGCGCGAGCGTGAGATAGACGTGTCGTCCACGACAAATGAGTCCACGGACAACGGATCGATGTCGATGAACATATACGACCCACTTGACCGCAAGATCATGTGCACTGTTCCTGGGCTGAAGGTGGGCGAGACAATCCACGTGAAGACCATGCGCAAGACGGTCAAGCCGCGGTGCGAGGGCAAGTGGGCCGGCATATCCGTGCTGGAGTGGAGCCATCCAATAGTTCGCTCCACGTACGAGGTGGTGTCTCCGGCGGAACTTCCTCTGCGACGAGTCATCGTGCGCAATCCCATCGGAAACGTCGCCACCAATGTCGTGCGCCAGTCCGACGGTTCCATTGTGCATTCGTTCACAGTGACGAATTCCCCGCAGGCCTTTCCGGAACCGGACATGCCAGCTCTCTATACCCAGGTCCAGAACGTGCGCGTCTCAACTGCGGCGGACTGGGCGGAGATATCGCGTTGGTACTGGGATTTGTGCAAGCCTCACCTTGCAAAGACAAACGCGTCCATCGCGGCGAAGGTGGAAGAGCTTGGCCGCGATATGCGTCGCATATTCACATTCGTGTCTCAGGAGATTCGCTACATGGGCCTCACGATGGAAGACACTTCGCCGGGGTACGCGCCGCACGATGTCGACATCACGTTCGACAACCGCTACGGCGTCTGTCGCGACAAGGCTGGGCTTCTCGTGGCAATGCTGCGCATGGCAGGGTACGAGGCGTTCCCCGTGCTCATCCACATCGGCGCGAAGCACGACCCAGAAGTTCCTCAGCCTTTCTTCAACCATGCGATCGTAGCGGTGGAGAGGGTCGGGAAGGGCGCGAAGGAGGAGTGGATAAGCGGCGAGCGCTACATCTTGATGGATCCGACGAACGAGAACGCCAAGGACATATTCCCGGCGTACGAGAGCGACAAGAGCTACCTCGTATGCCGTCCCGATGGCGACGAGCTCCGCACGTCGCCAGTGCCGTCCGCCGAGCACAACGGGATGAAGGTGAAGTCTCGCGGAACGCTCGCGAAGGATGGTTCGCTCTTCCTTGAGTCGGAGATCGCCTTTGGCGGCGTGAATGACACGATGTATCGCGACGGTCTCGTCCGCAAGACGCCTGAGGACCGAGTGAAGTTCTTCGAACGCGTCGTCAGGTCGCTGGCGGCGGGTGCGGAACTTGTCCGCTGCGAGGTTCTGCCCAAAGACATGCAGGATACCGACGCTCCGCTGTCCGTGCGCTTTGCCGCGCGCATACCAGAGGTCGTGCTGCGGGGCGAGACGCGTGATGAAGTCGCCGTGCCTTTCGTATCGCGGGTCGTCGGCTTTGCGAACTTTCTGCTTTCCGGCAACACGTCGCTTGAGAGCCGCAAGTATCCGCTTGTCTTGGATTCTACGGCTAGCGTGTCCGAAGCGGTTGAAATCGATCTCGGCGGTGCGGTTGGCGATGCTGTCGATTTGCCTTCAGCATCTGCAGACGCTGCGGGATTCAGCTACAGGCGCAGCTTCACCGTGACGAACGGCGTGCTCGCGGCGCACCGCGCACAGGCGGTCTCGACGCTGGAGTTCTCGCCCGAGGCGTATGGCCGGGTGCGCGAGGCCGTCAAGGCCGTCGAGGCGGCCGAACGCCGCCGCCCGGTGTTCGCGTCGAATCCGCTCGTCGACGCAGACATTCGGACGATCCTCAACTCAAGCGAAACCGACATATATTCCGACAGGGCCTGGACCACGACCAATACCATCGTGACGGAGGTTCTTACATACCAGGGCAAGAAGAGCGCGGCAGAGCTGAAGTTCAGGTACAACCCTGCGGTTGAGACGGCGGAGCTTGCAAGCGCCGTCGTGAGCAACCGCGACGGAATCGTGCGGTACGTTTCCAACAAGGAGATGAACGTGATGGACTGCGGATGGGCGGCGTCCGCCCCTCGCTATCCCGCGTCGAAACTTCTGGTTGTGAACCTGCCGTCAGTCGAGATCGGCAGCGTCATATCATACACGATCGTATACACCGTCACGAACTCCCCCCTGCCTTTCTACGCTGCGTATGGATTCGACTCGCATGGCCCAATGGACCGTCGCGTCGTGCGTGTCAACGGGTGGAGGCGTGAGGTGACAAGCCCGAAGCGCGTGCCGGACGAACCTGGGCAGCCTGTCGCGTCGCTTTGGCGCGACCAGGTCATTGTCGCGTCCAACAGGTTCACGAAGATGGACCTTGGCGTAAAGGCGCTAGTGTCGCCGCTGCTGCCAGCCGATCTCGACATGAAGGCCGCGCGCGACTGGATGTCGAAGTACGTCAACGTTACGGGGCCTGCGCTATACGAGGTGCCTCTCGCGCTGCAGCTTACCGATCCGGAGGTCGTCCTCAAGGAGCGCTATGCCACGCGGCTTGACTACATGCGCACGCTTGCCTCTCTTCTGCGCGGGGCCGGCTACGACGCCGATGTCGTGTTCGCTGCGAATGACGCCAACGAGCCGAAGGAAATACGCGAGCGCATCATGTGGGAAAAACCCAACGTCCGTGCGTTCTCTGTGCCGCTCTGCCGTGTTACGGAACGCACTGGGGGCTTTCTCGGACTCTGGACTGACGAGAGGACCTGGTTCATCGGAACCGAGAACCACTATGCGCCTGTTGGCCCGACGGCATACGAAGGCTGCGACTACTTCGACCCGACTACTGGAGAATTCGGCGTTGTGACGGTTCCATGCGAAGCATTCAGCGTCAGGAAGCTCAGCGAATGTGTGATACTGGTGCGCGAGAACGGCGCGGCCGACGTGACGATGGCGAACACGGAATGGGGCGCCGGCGTGGGCGCGTTCCGCAAGCGCTACTCCGAGATGCTGCCGGAAGACCGCCAGCGGCATTACCAGGCGATTCTCGGCGAGATTTCACAGGCAGCAAGCGCAACGAGCGAACTGGATACGGATGTCGATTCATATCCCGCGAAGATGAAGTTCTCATGTTTCATTTCCGACTACGCCGTCGTTTCGGGCGACCTCATGACGCTACAGCTGCCCAAGCTGCTGTCGACGATTCCGACGTACACGGGCAAGGCGCGGCGCACGCCGTTTGCCGTCGGCGCTGCAGATAGTGCGGTGCAGAGCGTGAAGGTGCGTTTCCCGCAGGGCTACACGAAGGTGGAGCATCTGCCGGAGCCGTTCACGTTCGCGAATCCGCTTGACCCGCTTGATACGTGGCTAGACTGTCGCGTTGAGACTGCCGTCGTGGACGGCTGCCTGGAGGTGCGCATCACGCGCGAAGCACACGAGCGAGTCGGTTCGTGGTACAAGCCGGACTTCATAGAGCTTGTGCGCGATCGTAGCCGGATTGCGAATTCGCGCGCCGGTCGTACCATCGTCGTAAGCCGCTGATGCTGCATGCGCCATGTCATCACGAAGCAGAGTCGCGCCGCACGTAGCTGAACTGCCGAAGAGCGGAATACGCAAGTTCTTCGACATAGTTGCCCAGTCGAAAGACATCGTGTCCCTCGGTGTGGGCGAGCCGGACTTTGACACTCCGTGGCACATCTCTCGCGCTGCTGTCACCTGTCTTGAGGACGGCGGTACGCATTACACGTCGAACCTTGGAACGCCGGCGCTGAGGCAGTCGATCTGCCGCTATCTGGCACGGCGCTTCGGCGCCGAATACGACTGGCAGAGCGAGGTGCTTGTGACCGTGGGCGTGTCGGAGGCCATCGACCTTGCGATTCGTGCGACATGCTCTCCTGGTGACGAGGTTCTGTACCACGAGCCGTGTTTCGTTTCGTATGCGCCGACGATTCGCCTCGCCCACGCTGTGCCGGTAAGCGTTGACACGCGGGCCGAGGATGAATTTCGCCTGACAGTTGACGCGCTGGAGCGCAGGGTGACGCCGCGCACGAAGGCGATTCTGCTGAACTTCCCATGCAACCCGACCGGTGCCGTGCTGAGTCGCTCCGACATGGCGGACATACTGCAGTTTGCCGAGCGGCACGACCTGCTGGTTCTGGCCGACGAGGTTTACAGCGAACTCAACTACGAGGAAACGGAGACGGACGGATCGCTGCGCGAGACGGGCGACGGACGCTTGCCGTCGTTCGGCGCATTCATGACGCATCACGACCGCGTTGTGCTGTTGAACGGCTTTTCAAAGAGCTGGGCGATGACTGGATACCGTCTTGGATATGCCTGCGGTCCGCGAGACGTGATAGACGCGATGATGAAAATCCACCAGTACGGCATAATGTCGGCGCCCACGCTTTCGCAGGCGGCCGGGGTGGAGGCAATGGATCGCGGCGACGGGGATGTTCTTCGGATGCGGCGGGAGTACAGAAAGCGGCGTGACTATCTTGTGCCTGCGCTTAACGAGCTTGGGCTTGAGACGGTGATGCCGAAGGGAGCGTTCTACATATTCTGCGACGTAAGCCGCACTGGCATGGGCGACGAGGCGTTCGCGCTTAAGCTGCTGCAGGAATATGGTGTTGCAGTCGTGCCAGGTTCAGCGTTTGGAGCCTGCGGCAGAGGATTTGTGCGAATGTCGTACGCGACATCGCTGGCGAAGATTCGCCTTGCTGTCGAACGCCTAGGGCGAATGATTTGTTCGTCAGAAAATCGGCAAACTCCAGATTCATGAATTCCATGAACTGCGGTAGAAAGCGTAAAAACGCATCCGATGTCCGCGCCGAGCCAATCTTCTACGAAGACGGGCCTAGCTGGCGTATTATCGATCTACGCCCGCATGGTGTTGATTGTATGCCTCTTCTCGCCTTCGGGAACTTCGGAGCGGTGCGCCCAGGAGCAGACTTGCATGTGCATCCTGGGTGCATAGAGGTTTGCCTCTGTCGCAAGGGCAACGTCCGCTATGAGACGGAGGGGGCGTTTTATCCCGTCCTGCCAGGTCATGTGTTCATATCTCGACCGGACGAGCCGCACCGCCGCTGCGACAACCCAAAGGGTATGATGCTGTACCGGATTCTTTTCAAGATTCCGAAGCGCGGCGGGTGCGTAATGGGGCTTTCGCGCCGTGAAAGCGAGTATGTGGCGCAGACGCTTCTGCGCCTTCCGTTCCGGCTTTTCCATGCCACCACGCGACTTGCGGCGGCGTTTGCGCGTCTGTTTGCCGAGCTGGATGTACCGAAGGCGAATCGCCTAGCGCACCATCTTGAGATGCGAAATGCGGCGCTGGAGCTGTTGCTGGCGCTCATCGAGGCACCTTCCGCCCCGCATTCGGCGAAAGGGAGGCCCAGCCAGAAGATCAAGGCGATCGCCGCCATGATGTCCGAGCACCCGGAGAAGAACTATCCCGTCGCTAAGCTGGCAGCAGAGGCTGCGCTTACGTCGCTCGCGTTCACCGAGGCGTTCAAGCGCCATACAGGACTTACGCCGCACGCCTATCTCATCGATCAGCGCGTCCGGCGGGCAGCGGACGACCTTGCACAGAAGCGCGCAAGCATTTCGTTCATTGCGGACAAATGGAATTTCTCGTCGCCGCAATACATGGCGGTGGCTTTCAGGCGGGTGCTGGGGCGTACGCCCAAGCAGATTGCGGCAAAGGAATAAGGATAAGGGTCGCAAGGACGGTCCAGGGCAATACTAGAAAATTTTATTGCGTTTTTTGAACGACGCAACGACGCACTTCTGCTATAATTGGTGCATGAAAATTGCAGAGGTAAACGTCTATTTCGTCCGTCCGCGCTGGGGCTTCGTGGAAATCATCACCGACACCGGTCTTGTCGGTTGGGGTGAGGCCGTTCTGGAGGGTCATGCCAAGGCGGTGCTTGCATGCGTGGAAGAGTATCGCGACTATCTGGTAGGCAAGGATCCTGCGCGCATTGAGGATATCTGGAGCACCATCTACCGGGCGGGGTTCTACCGTGGCGGTGGTGTGATGATGAGCGCACTTTCCGGCATCGACCAGGCGCTGTGGGACTTGAAGGGCAAGGCGTTCAACGCGCCGTGCTATGAATTGATGGGCGGCAGATGCCGTGACCGCATGAAAGTCTATTCCTGGATCGGTGGCGACCGTCCCGGCGACACGGGACGCGCCGCGAAGGAGAAGATGGAGGCGGGTTTCTCGGCGGTGAAGATGAACGCCACCGAAGAGCTGCAGATGATCGACACCTACGACAAGGTCGATGCCGTCCTTTCGCGTGTGCAGGAGATCCGCGACGCCTGCGGAAAATACTTCGGCATCGCCATCGACTTCCACGGTCGCGTCCACAAGCCTATGGCGAAGGTGCTTGCCAAGAAGCTTGAGCAGTTCGATCCGATGTTCATCGAGGAGCCGGTCCTCTGCGAACACATGGATGATTTAAAGGAAATCGCCGCAGCGTGCAATGTGCCGATTGCGACGGGCGAACGGCTATTCACGCGCTACGACTTCAAGCGGCTTCTGCAGGCTGGCGGCGTGGACATCATCCAGCCCGACCTTTCGCACGCTGGCGGGCTCACCGAGGTGAAGAAGATTGGTGCAATGGCAGAGGCATACGACGTGGCGCTCGCGCCGCACTGCCCGCTCGGGCCGATTGCGCTTGCGGCGTGTCTGCAAGTCGACGCGACGAGCTACAACGCCGTCATACAGGAGCAGTCCATCGGCATCCACTACAACGTCGGCAAGACGGTACTTGACTACGTGACGAACAAGGACGACTTCAAGTTCACCGATGGCTACGTCAATCTGCCGCGTCTCCCCGGACTTGGCGTGGAGGTCAACAAGGAGCTTGTTTTGGAGGAGAACAAGACGCCCCACAACTGGAAGAACCCCGTCTGGCGTCACGCCGACGGTTCCGTTGCAGAGTGGTAGTTTCTGTTTAACAGGATTTAGTGTGTTCCAACCAGGCAACAAGGAGAAATTACAATGGTGCGCCAAGCAAAGCTCGGCAGAGCTAACAGAATGAAAGGAGTCTGTACGGCAAAGAAAACGAAGTGCCGTTAGGAA
>CACYCL010000194.1 GCA_902772905.1 uncultured bacterium
CGAAGCGGGACGAGATATACGCTATCGCGAGGAGGCACAAGGCCGAAAAGCTTTGGGTCTTCGGCTCGTGCGCCCGCAGGGAGGAGAATGCCGATGAATAATGATCGGTTGTTAAATCCAGATTACCGCGACATGGTGGAATGCCTGCTCCGCGAGGGAGTTGACTTTATGCTCGTCGGCGGTTATGCTGTCGCTCTTCATGGATGGCCGCGGACGACATTTGACATTGACTTTTGGATTATGGCGAATCCAGGAAATGCCAAGGCCGTCATGCGGGCGATCACGGCATTCGGCGCACCGCTGATGGGGTTGACAGAAACGGATTTTTATCGGCCGGGAATGGTGTTTCAGATTGGAACCGTGCCGCAACGCATAGACATCATTTCCGCTGTTGACGGACTTGACTATGCGGACGCCGCTCGTCGTGCCGTAAAGATGGATGTCGACGGACTTGAAATCAAGGTCGTGTCGCTCGACGATCTCATCGTCAACAAGCGGGCGTCAGGACGTCCAAAGGACATCGCCGATGCAATGGCGCTTGAAAGGCTGAAAGAGAGGAAACATGGATAGGACGACTGTGAAAGTGACAACGCTCAAGGAGCAGGAAGAGGCTTTCTGCCTCCACCTGTCGATAGACGAGCGTCTGCATTTGCTCGAAGAGTTGAATCGGATCGGGCGAATTGCCGCTGGATATCCCGAGTCGCGTCTGGATCGGACAGTCGTTCATGCCGCATGATTTGTGCTGTACTGACAGCAAAGGACAAAAGCCGATCTCGAACCGTGAAACTGAAATGAAAGGAACAAGCCAATAGACAGTTAAAACGATAAGGCGGGGAGAAATCCGCCACAAGACAATTTGCGCTGCAAAGCGGTCGTCACGAGAAACCTGATAAATTTCAAAGCCGACGGCACCATGCAGAGGAAACGCGCAAGCGTTTTACTTCTCGTTGTGTTTCGGCAAAGGTAATTATCAGGACCTCTCGTGAGACATGATGAGAGGTTTTTCATGCCCTTGATTCGTGTTGACGGCTGTAGAGTTAACAAACTCGATCACTACCATCCCATAGGTGCGTAGTTGGTCTGATCATAAAATATTATGCTTGATACTTGCGGCGCAGAATCTGACATACCATCGGCGCAGGGCCAAAGACAATCCAAGTGCCGTTATCCTGGACGAGGCAAGTGACCTGTGCGTGACGAGATGTGGCAATAGGTGCTTTGGGGCCTTGGGAGGGGGCTTTTCGAGTCAATGGATTGACACGCGAAAGCGCAACCATTGACTGCGCGAAGTGCAACCTTGCACTTTCGCGAGTGCATCCGATGCAAGTTGCCGAGTGCAACTTTGCACTTTCGCGAGCGCAAGGCTGCACTTTCGCGTATCAATCCATTGAATATTTTTCGGCCATTCTGGCGTGTTTTTTGGCCCAAAGGGCAATGTCGACGCCAATATATAACGCGCGCGCGCGGTCATTATATATAACAGGTATGCCATGAGTCAGTTAAACTGTACGAGGCGAGGGCTAGGGGGTGAAGGTTCATCAAGCAGGAATGCGGCCTCGTTTTGATGCAAACACTTTGGTATAATACACGCATGAACTTGACAGAACTAGCGCAAGGACTCAAGTTGTTCGAAGGACTTTCCTCTGACGAACTCGACGATATGCTGTATCGCCTCAATGCGGTCAAAAAGAAATACCGCAAGGGTGAAATCGTCGTGCACGCCGGAATCGAAGCAGAAAGGCTCCTGGTCGTCGCATCTGGGCATCTGCATGTATATACGGAGACGGATGCCGAGCGTCACGTGCTTGTCAGAGAGATCGGGATAAACGAAGTGCTTGGGCTGTGGATCATGCACGTTCCAGAAGTTGTCTGCTGGCCAGGCTCGGTAGTAGCGGCCGAAGACAGCGTGCTCATATCGCTTGGCATCGCCCAGGCGCGCCGACTTCTCGCATCCGCAGAACCGCCGGTGGCACACCTTTCATCCAACACTTCCAAGATACTCGCGCAGGAACTGTTCTCTACATGGCGCAAGCTAATGGTCATGGACGCGCCAACTATAGAGTCGCGCGTGATGGTGTATCTCGCCGAGCTGGACAATGAATCTGGGCACACGGGCCAGGTTGCCGTGCCGTTCGATCGAGAGCGCATGGCGGAATACCTCGGCGTCACCCGCCCGGCTCTCTCTCGTGCGCTCAGCCAGCTGCGCGACAGAGGCGCAATAGCCTGGCGCAAGAATATCTTCCGCCTAAGGCCGTGACCTGCGGACAAAAGACATGTTGCCGGATGTTACAGATCAACGCGCCAGAAATATGGTATAATACGCACCAATGAACAGACAGATTCTTCTTCGACTTACTCTCGGACTTAGCGGGTGCAGATCCGCTGAGGAGGTTTCCGTCAACTAAGACAAACCGAATCAAAGAGCACCCCAAACAAAGCGGATCACCGGGAGGCGGCGGTCCGCTTTCGCGTTTCCGCCGCCGACAAGCGCCGTCTGCACGGCAAACAGCAAGGCAACTAAAACCAAGGAAGCAATTTCAATGAGCACAAAGAGCACAAACGTCAAAAACGACAAGAGCAACATAAGCAAGGCTGGAGCTCGCATCCGCACGTACCGCGAACACCACGACTGGAGCGTGTACGATCTGGCGCAGAAGTCTGGCGTGGACGAAAAGACGATCAACGCAATCGAGAAAGGCGAGGTAATGCCGGCGCTCGGCGTACTCGTCAAGATCGCGCAGGCTCTCGGCCAGCGCCTCGGCACGTTCATGGACGACCAGTTCAAGCCCGACCCCATAATCACCCGCGCCGCTGACCTTGAGGCAAAGAAGGTTGCGGGAGAGGGGATGAACGAACTAGGCTACGCCAGCCACTCGCTCGCGCTCGGCAAGCCCGACAGGCACATGGACCCCTTCCGCATCGAATTCGAGGCTGACGGCGTTGACACTGTATCTGCGCACGAAGGCGAGGAGCTGATCATCTGTCTAGCTGGTGAAGTGGAGCTTTCCTACGGTCCCGACAAGACCGTGCTCAAGGCTGGCGACACCGCATACTACAATTCATGCGTCAAGCACGGCCTCAGGGCGCTCGGCGGCAAGCCGGCATCCATCTACGGCATAGTGTTCGTCCCAGCGTAATACTCTCCAACTTTCCAAAGTCATGTTCAAACTTACAGATCCATTCGGGAGCGCACCTTCCAAGGCGCCCTTCATGCAGTCGGTCTCAACCGGAGTACCGTGGCACAACCTGCCCATAACGCGTGAATACACGCTTGGGCAGCTCCTCGACCAGACGATAGCGCGCTGCGGCGAGAACGATGCCGTCGTATACGCCGACCGCGACTATCGGCTCACGTGGTTCGAGTTCGGCGAGGAAGTCGACCTCGTCGCCAAGGGTCTCATGGCACTCGGCGTAAAGCGCGGGGAGAAAGTCGCCCTCTGGGCAACGAACGTGCCGCACTGGGTCGTGCTCATGTTCGCGACCGCAAAGATCGGCGCCATACTGCTGCCGCTAAACATAAACTACAAATCGGCTGAAATCGACTTTGCGCTGAAGCAGTCCGACGCCGAAAACCTGTTCGTAATCGACGGCTACCGCGACTGCGACTACATAGAGGTGCTCACCTCGCTCATACCGGAGCTGAAGGAGTGTCCGCGCGGCGAGCTCAAGAGCGCGAGGTACCCACACCTCAAGCGCATGTTCTACCTCGGGCCGAAGAAGCACCGTGGCATGTACTCGCTGAACGAAGTGAAGTCCCTAGCGTGCGAAGTAACGCAGGAGGAGTACATTGCGCGCCAGTCGGAGTGCGACGTGAACGACGTGGTGAACATGCAGTACACGAGCGGCACGACCGGGTTTCCAAAGGGTGTGCAACTGACGCACCGCAACATCGCCAACGACGGTTTCTGGATCGGCGCCTGCCAGAACCTCTCCTGCCGCGACCGCGTGTGCATCCCCGTGCCGCTCTTCCATTGCTTCGGGTGCGTACTCGGCGTAATGAGCTGCGTAAACCACGGTGCCACCATGGTATTCCTGGAGAAGTTCGACCCGCTGCAGGTCATGCGCTCCATAGAGCGCGAGAAGTGCACGGCGACTTACGGCGTTCCAACCATGTACATCGCGATGCTCGACCACCCGCGCTTCCATGAGTTCGACTTCTCTTCTCTCAGAACTGGCATAATGTCCGGCTCAGCATGTCCCGTGCACCGCATGCAGCAGGCGCAGGACCGCATGTTCATGAAGGAGATTACGAACCCGTACGGCCTCACCGAGTCCGGCCCGGTAATGACGATGACGCGCTACTTCGAACCGTCCATAGAGCGCAAGTGCCAGACAATAGGCCAAGCTCTTCCGGGTGTCGAGGTTGCAATCATCGATCCAGAGACAGGCATGCTCGCGCCACTGGGAACAGACGGCGAAATCTGCTGCCGCGGCTTCAACACGATGAAGGGCTACTACAAGATGCCCGATCAGACCGCGAAGTGCATCGACAAGAACGGCTGGCTTCATTCAGGCGACATCGGCCGCATGGACGCCGACGGCTACTACTACATAACAGGTCGCCTGAAAGACCTCATCATACGTGGCGGCGAGAACATCAGCCCGAAAGAAGTGGAGGACTTCTTGGGCACCATGCCGGGCGTGAAGGATGTTGCAGTCGTCGGCTGTCCGTCGAAAAAGTACGGCGAACAGCCTGCGGCATTCGTCATACCTGCTGCCGGCGTAGAACTGACAGGCGCCCAAGTGCAGGCATTCTGCAAGGACAAGATAAGCTGGTTCAAGATTCCAAAGTACGTCCACTTCCTGGAGGAGTTCCCAATGACCGCCTCGCAGAAGATACAGAAATACAAGCTGCGCGAAATGGCACACGCGCTCTGGCCCGACGCCTAGGCCACGAGCCGAGATTCTGGGCAGAAAAAACTTGCGTCTGGTTCCGATCAAGGACCAGACGCATGCTTTTTATAGGCTATCAGACGCTAAGAGCCGAATTGTCCTTCTTGATGTTGTTGACATCGAACCCCATCTTCTTAAGATCAACGTCAACAATGTCCAGAGGCTTTGCCGTCTTCCATCCGCCTTTCGTAAAGTCTGGGATGTCCACGGAACACGAGCGGTTCCTTACAGACCTCTCGCTCAGCTCGGCAAGACAGCACCACGACGCGAGGTCGTACACGTCCGTGTCTAGCGGCAGCCCGTTCTGGAGGCAGTAGCACCACCTCAAGTCCATAATGAAGTCCATTCCGCCATGTCCGCCAATCGCCTTGGCGACCTTGCTGATCTCGGGACGCCACAGCGGATGACGGTACTTCTCACGCATCTCGTCGGACTCCTTGGCGTCGAAATAGCCATGGACAGGGTCGCCGGGCTTCTCGCCCCATCCAAAGCGGCAATGACAACCTCCAGCGCAGAGAACGTCTTTTGCTTCTGGCAGATTGCCTTTCGCATCGGCATAGTCGCTCAGGAACGTTATCCCCTCGAACGCGCCCATCGTGCCCGTGACGCGGTTTATGCGCGAGTACGGACGCGGAGAGCTAACGTCATGCTGAACCATTATGCTCTTGCCGTTGGCCGTCTTGATGAGCATCGTGTTCATGTCGCCCATTGCGACCTTGAGGTTCTCCTTCCACGCATGCCCCTTGAACTTGCTGCGCCCGTAGAACTCGTAGTTGAACTGGTCGGACTCAAGCGAAACAAGATAGTCGAAACGGTCTCCGCGGTTGATGTTCATGTATTCGCAGACAGGGCCAAGGCCATGCGTGTCATACTGGTTGCCCTTGTGTTTGACGTTGTGCTTCAGACGCCAGAAGCTCGCATAGCCATACTTGTCCTTCGTCGGTTTCGGCGCCCAGTCGGCGTAGCAGAGATCCCTGAGGTCGTGTATATACGCACCCTCGCCATGCACGAGCTCGCCAAGAAGGCCCTTGCGGCAGAGATTAAGCGCAAGCATCTCGGCTTCGCCGTAGCAGCAGTTCTCAAGCTGCATGCAATGGCATCTCGTGCGCTCGCTGGCCTCGACAAGCGCCCAGCATTCCTCCACCGTGAACGCACTCGGGACTTCTACGAACACGTGTTTGCCATGCTCCATGGCATAGAGCGCAATCGGGACGTGCATTTCCCAGCTCGTCGCATTATAAACCGCGTCAAGATCGCTTTCGCAAAGCGCCTTGTACGCCTCTGGCCCGATGTACTCGCGCGCCGGCGGCTTGCCATTCTTCTTGAGCCACGCCTGCTGTGCATCGACACGTTCCTTGTATATGTCGCAAAGGGCGACCACCTCGACGCCAGGGATGTTCGCAAGTCGATGCACCGCGCCAGGGCCGCGCATGCCTAGGCCGATGCATCCTACGCGGACCTTCTTCAGCGCTGGTGCCGCAAAACCTTGCATAGATCCTCCTGCGCAAAGTTTCATGCCTTCTGACGCACAACCAGCCGCAACAGCTGCAGCACCCATCCATGCCGTACCTCTGATAAGATCGCGACGATTAATGCTCATTTTACTCAAGACCTTTCCTTTTGTTCGGTTTCACTGTATTGGGTTATACGTGTGATAGGTGGATTATACCATAATTCCGCATCAGCATGTGCAACGAAATGCAAATACGGCATAATTGCCGTCAACGTGTCTACACGTCCTGCACAACGATGAATCCAAACGCATACGCCTCGCCCCCGCGAACCCGTCAAACGACGGACGTCAAACGCCGATGAAAGGACATACGGTTTCCCATGGCATGGATAGACTGGTCGGGGCGAGAGGATTTGAACCTCCGACATTCTGCTCCCAAAGCAGACGCACTACCAGGCTGTGCAACGCCCCGTTAAGATGCGTGTATTATACCATGTATACGGGTAGGATTTCAACTGCGATGTGCACAGAGGAAAAAATTTCTGATACCCCCTTGCGCAGTCATATCAAAATATGTTATACTATGCGCCACTTGACCGTTCGGGCGTGGCGCAGTGGTAGCGCAGTTGACTGTTAATCAATTGGTCGCTGGTTCGAATCCAGCCGCCCGAGC
>CACYCL010000195.1 GCA_902772905.1 uncultured bacterium
CACTATGTATGCAGACAGGTTCGTTGTAGAGCGGCATGACTTCCTTAACGGAATGCCGCTCGGACCTGACTGGGTGATTCCCTTGCCGAGTCCAGATGGGGCGCTCCGCACCGAAGTGCGCGCGGAGCGTTCCGTTCCGCCGCAGTTTGCGGAAGACGCGAAGGTTTCTGTTTCTGAGCGCGTTGTGGTGAACCGCGCCAAGAAATCGACGGATGCGGTGGTCGTATCCTTCCCCGTCGCCCATGCGACGGCACAGACGCCACGCACGTACGACTACGTGGTGACGGCATGGAAGGGTGAAAAGGTCGTCAGGGAGAAGTTTGTGTTCTCCAAGGGACAGTTCTGGGCGGACAGCCTGGACATCAAGCCCGTTGAATGCGCATTTGCGAAGTCCGATCTGCCGGACGACTGGCGCACGTCCGTGCGGTTCACCGTTGCGCCGCGCGATTCCTTTGGAAACTGCGGACAACAGATAACGTCATAGAGAGAGTAAAGAATGAATGACATGACCCGAAGAGAGTTCATTTCGACAGGCGCGGCGTTCGCAACGGTAAGCACCTCTGCGTCGGCTTTCGCCAAGACCCCGGACGAGATACGTGCCGTGCTTCTGCACATGGGCATGAATATGTGGGGGGAATGGCGTGCGCCCGGCGAGCCGAAGATCGAGGGCAGACGCTACACGCGCGACGAAATATACTTCAGCGAAAATGTGTGGAACCGCACGATCGATCATGCGAAGAAGCGCGGCTTCAATATGGTGGTCATGGACCTCGGTGAGTTTCTGGAGTATCCGAGCCATCCGGAGCTTGCGGTGAAGGGCAGCTGGAGCGCCGAAAGGATGCGCGCCGAGGTGCGGCGACTTAGGGTGATGGGGCTGGAGCCGATACCGAAGATGAACTTCTCCGCGACGCACCACATGTGGCTCAAGGAGTACGGGCGCATGCTCGCGACGCGGCCCTACTACAAAGTCTGCGCGGACATAATAAAGGATGTCTCCGAAATATTTGAGCGGCCAAGGTT
Source organism: uncultured bacterium (assembly GCA_902772905.1). Classification (GTDB taxonomy): domain Bacteria; phylum Verrucomicrobiota; class Kiritimatiellia; order RFP12; family UBA1067; genus UBA1067. The sequence continues at coordinate 1,021 of CACYCL010000195.1, forward strand.
CATTCATCTCGGATTTGACGAGGAGAAGGTCGAGAACCAGCGCAAGCGGCTTGTAGTCTGCGTAAGGCAGAACGAGCTGTGGTGGCATGACCTCAACTGGTTCGTGCGCGGCGTTGAGAAACTCGGCTCTCGGGCGTGGATATTCAGCGACTACGGTTGGCACCATCCCGAGTTCGTCGAGAAATGCCCGAAGAGTGTCCTTCAGAGCAACTGGTACTACAACGAAGACGCCGTCGGCTACGATGTCGACAAGATGACCGAATGGTTCAAGCCGAAGCTCCGGCTTTTTGTCGACCTTGACAAGGCCGGATTCGATCAGGTGCCGTGTCCTTCGAACTGGATGTCGCAGAAGCTGAAGGCCTCTGGCAAGGCCGACAACTCCGACTGCGCGAGCGAGGTCGTCAGGTATTGCCGTGCCAACATATCGGCAGACCGTTTGAAGGGCTTCATGATGGCGTCGTGGACCGACTGCAAGGGCGATGGAGCGTTCCAGTTTAATTGCGTCGGTATGGACCAGCTTGCGAACGCAATGGAGGCGAGAAATGCTTGACCCGAAGTACATACCGCTTTTTCTGTGCGGATTTGTCGTGTGGATGACATTTGTCATCGGTGTAGGGTTCTTCGGCAGCCGAGGAAAGCGCGAGGGCGAGAAATTCCTTACCGGCGGTAGCGACATGAGTCTCTTTCTCATTTTCTGCACGCTCGGCGCGACGATTATCGGCACGGGGGCGTCCATAGGCGCGATCGGCGACGGGTTTAACCACGGTTGGGGTGGCGCAATATTTGGCCTGGGTAGCGCGCTCGGACTGCTGTTGCTCTCGTCCTTTGTTTCGATTCGCCGCAAGAACTTTATAACGATGAGCGAAGAGGCCCAGTACTACTACGGCGGCGACCGCCGCGTCCGGCAGTTGATGGGATTCATGATGTTCCTGATCGAGATCATCTGGATCGGCAACCACGTGAACGGCGGTTCGAAGTACCTCTCGTACGTTCTGGGCATCGACCCGACGTGGTGCAAGCTGATAACCGTGTGCGGATTTGGCGTGTACGTGTTTATCGGCGGATACGTTGCCGTCGTCAAGGCGGATGTCATACAGTTTTGCGCCATCATCGGCGGCTTTACGTTCATTGCGATAAAAGCGCTGCCGCTGGCTGGCGGGTACGAGGCCATATCGCAGACGTTCGCAGCCGTCGGCAAGCCAGGGGCTATGGGCTTCTATGGAATTGGAAGCTACGGTGCACTTGCCGCCGTGGCACTTGTGTTCTCCACGGTGATGGGCGTGGTCGGCACTCCCACCTACCGCACACGCATCTACACCGCGCGAGACGAGAAGGTTGCGCGGCGCGCGTTTCTCGGGCAGAGCGGCATGATGTTCGTCTGGAGTTTCGTCACCGCGCTTATAGGCATGAGCGCATACGCGATCATGGTGCACAACGGCCATACGCTCGAATCCGGCGACTACGCCTTCTCGTACATGGCGACGCATGTGCTTGGCCCGGCGATAGGCCTAATGTTCCTCATTTGTGGGATGTCGGCCACGATGAGCTCCGGCGGCTCTGACGCGATATCGGGCGTGACAATTCTTCTCACGGATGTGATTCCGTCGCTCACGGGACGGCGTATAGCGGAGAAGAACTATGCCTTTGCGAGCCGTATCGCTCTTGTCGTTGCCCTTGCCGTCGCTTTCGTGATAACGCTGTTTGTCGGTGACGTAATCGCTTATTTCCAGAAGGTGGTAGGCTCGCTCCTGCCCGGCGTGGGTGTTACAATGCTGCTGGGGCGCTTTTGGCGCCGTGCGACATGGCAGGGCGCATTCGCGTCGATTCTGTCCGGTACGCTGTTCGGGCTTGCAGTACTGCTTGTTCCGTCGTTTGCGGACTGGGTGCGGCTATCGTTCGGTGGACCTGCGATCCCTTCCACGGCGATTGCGCTGATTGCGGGCGTTGTGGTGGCTCTGGTTACGCCGAAATCAACCGCCACGGACGAGGCTCGCATGGCGGCAGTCTTCGCTGCGCGAGAAGGAAGATGACGTGTTTGGGGGGATATTCCATTTGTGGTCGGCAATGCACATGCGACGAGTATAGGGATTTTTTGATATAATTCGCGCCATGAGCACGAATCTTGTCAATGTCGTTTGTGAAGGAGGGGTTTGTCGCCTTGTAGACATGCCGGACGTCGTTTCGCATGCGGCTGGCGCTGTCGCCGAAGGCGCGACGCGCGTCGCGCAGGGTTACATGGGCGCAGATCAGTTCATTGGGTTTCTGAACGGCGGCGACGCGATTGCGGCGCTTCCCGGTTCGTTCGCGTTGTTGCCGCTTTTCCTTGTCGCGGCGGGGCTAGCGATGAACCTCACGCCATGTGTTCTGCCGATGATTCCTGTGAACCTCATTGTGATCGGCAAGTCGTGGCGCAGGGGCCTTGTTTATGGTCTTGGCATCGCCCTTGCATATGGTGCGCTTGGCGTTGCGGCTGCCGTCGGCGGTCTCGCTTTCGGTGCGATTCAGGGAAGCCCCTGGTTCAATGCCGCTGTTGCGGTGGTGTTCGCGTGTCTGTCGATGTCGCTCTTCGGGCTGTTTAGCGTCGACTTCTCCCGCTACCGCGTTGCCGCGCAGCGCAACATCGGCGGAACCGAGAAGACGGCATTGGTGTTCCCTTTCTTCATGGGTGCGTTGTCGGCGGTGCTTGCCGGCGCATGCGTCGCGCCGGTGCTCGTCTCGGCGTTATTGCTGACGGCCAATCTTTATGCGGAGGGTCATGCGCTTGCGCTCGCCCTGCCGTTCCTGCTCGGCGTTGGCATGGCGCTTCCGTGGCCGTTCCTAGGCGCGGGAATGAGGGTGCTGCCAAGGCCTGGCGTGTGGATGAAATCGGTGAACAGGGGCTTTGCCGTGATAGTGCTGTGCTTTGCGGCATGGTATGCATACCTCTCGTATCGCGGCTTCTCCGCAAAGCCTGTCGAGTCTCGCATGGATGATGCTGTGGAGGCAACGCCTGAGACGTTCGCCTCTGCGCTTGCTGCGGCGAAGGCTCCTGTGCTCGTGGATTGTTGGGCGAGTTGGTGCAAGAATTGCGCGGCGATGGAAAGCACGACTCTTTCGGACGCCAAGGTGCGCGATGCGCTGTCGCGCTACACGGTGATCCGTCTGCAGGCCGAGGACATCTCGGCGCTGCGCCGTCTGTCTGGCTTCGAGAAGGTGACGGGGCTTCCCGCGTTTGTTGTGTTTGGGAAGGACGCCGCAAAGTGAGGAAGCCAATAGACATCGCCGTGGACACGTTGCTGGCACTGGTGCGAAAAGACCCGTCCGGCGCAAAGTCGCTTGCGCATGTCCTGGCGGTGGTTCCCACTGCGCAATCAGGCAGACGTCTCCGCCTGAGGCTGGCGCAGACTTTGGGCGCGGTTGTTCCGCCCCTTGTGAAGACACCGCGCGCAATGCTTCTTGACGAGGACGATCCGACGCTTGCCGGACGCACTGATGAGCTGTTGGCATTCTCCGAAGCATTGAGCAGTCATCAGATAACGCAGCTGTCAAATGTGGGCAGGGGGGCTGGCAACGAGAAGATAACCGAGGAAGAGCGGCTCAAGCTGGCCAAGCAGTTGTCTGACATGAGGACAATTCTTTCGCCAAAGGCAATGTCGTTTGCCGATGTGGCGTCGAATCTTGCCGATGACATGCCAGACGAGGCGGAGCGCTGGCGCGAACTTGCCGAGATCGAGAAGATATATCTTGGTGCGCTTGAGAGGCGAGGCCTGAAAGACCGCATCTTCGCGATGAAGGAGTTCAAGCCGTCGTGGCCGGAGATTGAGGAGGTACTGCGATTCGACGACCCTGCGGTGTTTGTGCCCGACGGTTCCGTGCACCCCTCTCTCTCGCAGATAACGCCGTGTGCGACCGCGGCGGACGAAGCGGCTCGCATCGCGGAAATCTTCGCTAGCGTAAAGCCCGACGAGGCGCTTCCCGCACTGTGCGTGGCAGACCCGGAGATGTTCCCCGAGATTTCCGCCGCGCTCAAGGCGAAGGGGATAGATGTGCACGACCCATCGGATACGCGGCTTGTCACGTCATCGCTCGGACATCTCGTTGCGCAGCTAGTGTCTCTCCGGCGCACGTCGTCGTATTCCGTGTTTTCGGCATTCATACGCGGCGGCGACGCGCGCAGGTGGATATGCGCGGGGCTTAAGCTGTCCGACGAGGACATGACCGCCGCGCTAGTTGACCTCGACAATAGGCAGGCGGAGTTCCTTCCGGAAAAGATCGACGACATCGCGCCCAAGACAAAAGGCACTCTTCGCGCGATATTTGAGTTCGTAAAGGTGCAGCTGCGAAAGAAGAGTTTGCGCGGCATCCTCGCCGCAATCTTCGCCGGGCGCACTCTCGATGGCGGCGACCCGGCTTCGCGCGAGTTTGCGTCGGCGGCCGAGGTGGTAAACCGATTGATAGACGAATGCGGAGATAACTTGGATCTGTTCGAGCTGAGGCTTGGTGAATCGACCTACAGCCTTGAGCCGGACGAGGGAGTGGACGTGCTGACGGATGGATGGATGGAACTGCCGTTCCTGGACGCGGACGAGTTGATTGTAGCTGGATTCCGCGAAGGGTGTGTTCCCGAGTCGACGGTCGGTCATCCGTTTCTGCCGGATTCACTACGCCATAGACTTGGGCTGCCAGACAATGCATACAAGGAAGCCCGCGACCGTGCCATACTTTCCATTGCCGTCGGCATGCGCGAGCAGGGCGCATTCCGCGTGTTCTTCCATTCCATTGACTCGAAGGGCGACGTGCTGAAGCCGTCGCGGCTACTCTTCGAGACCGACGACGACAGCGATCTCGTGGCTCGCGTCAGGGCGATGTACGGCAACAAGGCGGGAACAGCCGAAGGGTCTGCGGCAGATTTGCCTAAAGCATGGAAGCTCAGGCTTCCCACGCCGCCGCAGGTGCGTGAACTGGAGCGGATATCGCCCACGCGGTTGGATGGCTACCTGCGCTGTCCGTTTACGTACTATCTGCGAGACGTGAACATTCTCGGCGACAAGCGCATGGACGACAGGGCGGAGGAGCTTGAAAGCTGGGAGTACGGCAACCTCGCGCATGAGGCGCTGGAGGCTTTCGGCACGTCTGACCTGCGTGATTCAACCGATGTTGGTGCTATGCGCGTGTTCCTTGAAGAGCGCGTCGATGCTCAGCTGGCGGAGCGTTTCGGGTCGGCAGTGCCGGCGATAGTCTCTCTGCAGGGCGAGTCGGTCAAGCGCAGACTCGCCAACTTTGCGGCGATACAGGTCAAGCGCCGCACCGAGGGATGGCGCATTGCAGCAGTGGAACGCAAGCTTGAGCTTCAGTACGGTCACACACGGTTCCACGGCAAGTGCGACCGCATCGACATAAACGAGGCTTCCGGCGAATGGTGCGTAATCGACTACAAGACTTGGGATTCGCCAAAGAACGCGCAGAGCTTTGAGACGAAGAGAGACGGCACGCGCGTCTGGAAGAGTTTTCAATTGCCACTCTACTGCGCGATGCTCGACGCGGATTCGGAGGAGGCGTTTGCGTCAGCGAAGCTCGACAGGATATCGTCGTGCTACTGCGTGCTTGGCAAGACGGCGGACGACGTTGTGTTCACGCCTCCGTTCGGCGGAGCATACGTGCCTGAGGCGGAGACGATTGTGCGAAAGCTGATCGGAAGGCTTGAACAGGGTATATTCTGGCCGCCGGCTGCGACGCAGGAGTGGCAGTACGACTACGCCGACTGGCTGTATCCTACGCCGGAGGCGTCAGTGGACGAAGACTGGATAGCAGACCAGAACGAGCGCCTCGCCAAGGCAGGATCATTCGTCGCGTCTGCGAAGTGACTTTACGACTGGAGAAACGACATGACTGTTGCTGAAAGGCTAGTTGAGCTTCTGCGATCGCGTGGATTGAAATGCGCGACGGCAGAGAGCTGCACCGGCGGCGGAATCGGAAGCGCGATAACGGCGGTGCCGGGATCGAGCGATGTGTACCTTGGAGGAGTCGTCAGCTACGCCAACTCGGTCAAGCGCGACGTCCTAGGTGTTCCCGAGGAGACCCTCGAAAGCGTTGGCGCAGTTTCGCCTGAGACTGCCGCGAGCATGGCGGATGGCGTTCGGAGCCTCGTCGGGGCCGACATTGCAGTGTCTGTAACGGGCATAGCCGGGCCAGGCGGCGGCTCGGCGGAGAAGCCGGTAGGTCTTGTGTGGTTCGGCATTGCCGCAAAAGATGGAACGCGCACCGAGAAGGCGATATTCGTTGGCGACAGAGAGCGCGTCCGCGAACAGGCGGTCCTGCACGCGCTTGGAATGCTTACGGCGGGAGCGGTGGCATGAAGGCGTGGCTTCAGCGCGTTACTGAGGCGTCTGTCGACATTGGCGGCGAGAGGGTGGCGGAGATCGGCGTTGGGTATCTGGTGCTTCTGGGAGTCACCCACACCGACACGGAGCGCGACGCCGACGCGATGGCGGAGCGCATAGTCAACCTTCGCGTGTTCGAGGACGACGCAGGCAAGATGAACAAGTCGATTGTGGACGCAGGAGGTTCCGTCATAGTCGTTTCCCAGTTCACGCTGTACGCCGACACGGCGCACGGACGCAGGCCGGGCTTTTCTGGTGCGGCACGGCCAGAACTGGCCGAGCCCTTGTACGAGCGGGTTGTGGCTGGGCTCAGGGAGCGGCTTGGCGCAGACAAGGTTGGCACAGGACGCTTCGGCGCGGACATGAAGGTGAGGCTTATCAACGACGGGCCGTGCTCTTTTGAGTTGAGGGAGGGCGTGGGATGATATCGCCTGAGACTATCACGCGCATCAAGTCGCTCATGGAGGAAGCGTTAATATTCGAAGAGGACATCGAGGAGAGTTTCATACTCGGCGGCGGTCCTGGCGGACAGAAGACGAACAAGACTTCAAGCGTCGTGCGGCTCTCGCACGAGCCGAGCGGCATTTCCGTGCGCTGTGGCGAGACGCGCAGCCGCGAGACGAACCGCTGGCTGGCGCGGCGGCTCCTGGCCGAGACGATTCTTGAGCGCGAGCACAAGCGCAAGAGCGCAGAGCAGCAGCGTCGCGAGAAGGTGCGTCGGCAGAAACGTCGCCGTTCGCGCCGACAAAAGCAGAAGATGCTGGACGACAAGCACGCGCATTCAGCCGTCAAGGCGCTGCGCCGTAAAGTCGCCCCGGAATGATTCATCGTTAGGGTTCCTATCCGCTCTAGTTTCGTCCGCCGGTTCGTTAACTGCGCGTGGTGAAGATTTGGTATAATACGCAGCCAAGGATGGTTCGGGCGTGTACACGTCCGAAAAACCAATGGAAAGGATAAGTCATGAGTTTGAGGTTGGTTGTTTTCATGCTCGCCACTGTCGCGGCGTGGAATGTTCAGGCGGCGGTATCGCTGCCTCACGTGTTTGGTGATAACATGGTTCTGCAGAGCGGGCAACGAGTTCCTGTTTGGGGCAAGGCGGCGCCAGGCGAGCGGGTTGCGGTCGTTTTTGCCGGGCAGACGGTCTTGGCGGTTGCTGGAGCCGATGGACGCTGGCGCGTGGACCTTGCGCCACTGAAGGCGTGCGCAGACGGTGCTGAGTTCAAGGTGAAGGGCAGCAATGAACTTGTGTTCAGAAATGTGGTTGTGGGCGAGGTGTGGTTCTGCTCCGGACAGAGCAACATGGAGTTCACGATGAGCGCGCGTCGCAAGGTATCCAACTGGGAGCAGGAAGTCGCGGCGGCGAAGTGGCCTCTCATACGCCACTTTCATCCGCCGCACAGGGTCGCATACGAGCCTATGGATGACTTGGAGGCCTCGTGGGTAGAGACCACGCCAGAGACAATCCCTCCGCAAAGCGCAGTTGCATTTTTCTTCGGCGAGACGCTTCACAAGGAACTGAATGTTCCAGTTGGCCTCATAAACTGCTCATGGGGCGGATCGCGCATCGAGCCGTGGACACCAGCGGGCCATTCCGATGATCTTTGGCTCCTTCAGAATACGCAGACCTACAACCGTGCGTTCGACACTCCTACGGTGCTTTGGAATGGCATGGTTGCCGGGCTGGTTCCGTATGCGATAAAAGGCTCGATCTGGTATCAGGGCTGTGCGAACAGGAACGACGGCGCGAAGTACATTGACAAGACGGTGTCCCTTGTGCGCGGTTGGCGGCGCGAGTGGGGGCAGGGCGACTTTCCGTATTTTCTCGTGCAGCTCGCTCCTTACAAGTACGACAATGCCAAGGACACGGTTTTGCCAATCTTTCAGGAGGCTCAGGCTCGCATTCCGGAGAGAGTCCAGAACTGCGGCTACACCGTAATAAACGATGTTGGCGACGTGAACGACATCCACCCGACAGACAAGCGTACGGTCGGAATGCGCATAGCCGACCAAGTGCTTGACCGTGTCTATGGCAAGTTCGTGCGTCCGTGGCGCACTCCGACGCTGAAGTCATATAAGGTGGAAGGGAGTGTGTTTCGCCTGACGCTGGCGGATGCGGACGGCCTCACGACACGCGACGGACTGCCGCCTACTTGCTTCGAGATGTGTGATGCCGCCGGCATGTGGGCGCAGGCCGATGCAAGGATAGAGGGTTCCGATATTGTGCTCAAGGCAGTCGGAATGGAGCGTCCGTTCGCAATGCGCTTCGCCGCGCACAACGGCTCCACGCCCAATCTTGTCAACGGAGCCGGGCTCCCCGTCGGGCCGTTTCGTTGCGGCATGAAGATGAAGCTGGGCGATGCGGAGACTCTTCCAGAGCTGAAGGGTATGACATGTGTGCAGCGTTACGACATACCAGAGGCGGTGGACTTCACCCGTCGCCCTCCGAAAACGCTCGCTTCGCGTGATGGCGTTACGCGGGTTGCGTATCTTCTTGAGCTTCAGGGCGCCTCTGGAGACGTTACGTTCGCGATGGCGGCGATGGACGCCTTCGCGTCAAAGAGCGCCGACCTAGTTCTCACCGGCGAACCTGAGTCCAGGACGTACCGTCAGCGAGTCGCAAACCTTACAGTGCGCAGCAATTCGCAGAATGTCAGGGCTGTTTCGGGCGCATCGTCTGGATTCATCGAGTTCTACACTTGCCGTTATTCACCGCGCACCATGGCAACGCCGTCAGGCGGGGCTGCGGAAAAGTACGACTTCAACGACACGCCCCAGCCGCAGAAGACCCTTGGGTACGGATGTCTTCAGATACATGATCTTGCGGAGAAGCGGACGGTATTGGCATTCAATCACTTCAACGCAGCGAACAAGCTGTGTGACGTCGGCATCGGTACGAACCCAGATGTACGCGGCAATCCAGACTGGACTTTTGCCGCAAATGCGGGCAAGTACAAAGCGCGTCGCATTTCCGTCTGGGTGAGGTGACTTTGCCGTTTCGATCGGATCGTTTGCATTTTCTATGCCTGTTTTGGTATAATCCACGGGTTTTATGAGGAACAAGACATGACTCTGGCAGAACTCGATAATGCGAAGGCAGAAAGTCTTCGCGAAATCACGGCGGCGTCTGATGCAGGCGCGGTTGAGGCTCTTCGTGTAAAGTACGTTGGTCGCAATGGATCGATTCCAGCGCTTATAAAGGCGATGAAGGATGTGCCCAAGGAGGATCGCCCCGCCTTTGGCAAGGCCGTTCAGGCCTGGAAAGCCGAGGTGGAGGCTGCGCTTGCGGCGAAGGGTACGCAATCCGCCGATGCGAAAGCTGTGAGTGCCGACCTTACGTTGCCCGGGCGCTGGTTCGGGATTGGCGTGAAGCATCCGCTTTCTCGCGTTATCGAGGAGACGGCTGCGGTGTTCGGCAGGCTTGGCTTCACAGTGGCCGACGGGCCTGAGTTGGAAAATCGCTTCAACAACTTCACGGCGCTGAACACCCCGCCGCATCATCCTTCGCAGGATCGTTCGGACACGTTCTGGTTCAACGACGACTGCCTGCTCAGAACTCAGACTTCGCCAGTTCAGATTCGTACGATGATGGCTAACAAGCCCCCGGTGCGCGTTATATGCCCTGGTCGCACGTTCCGCCGCGACACGACAGACGCGACGCACTCTGCCAACTTCCACCAGATTGAGGGCCTCTATGTGGACGTGCTGCCTCAAAAGCCCGTGTCGCTGGCCGATCTCAAGTCGGTGTTGGCGTATTTCGCAAGGGAAATGATGGGCGACGGCGTCACGGTGAGGTTCCGTCCGCACTTCTTCCCGTTCACCGAGCCGTCGGTCGAAGTTGACTTCTCCTGCCATGTCTGCAAGGGCAAGGGATGTGCGGTCTGCAAGCAATCGGGCTGGATAGAGGTTGCCGGCGCCGGCATGGTTGACCCGCGCGTGTTCCGCCATGTCGGCTACGACCCTGAGAAGGTCTCTGGCTATGCGTTCGGCTTTGGCGTTGAGCGAATCGCGATGATCAAGTACGGCATCCCCGACATCCGCTGGTTCTACGAGAACGACGTTCGCTTCCTTGAACAGCTTGGATAGTTGGCTTGAGGTTCAGGCCTTACAATGAACTTCCCTCTGTTCCTGGCACTTAAATACCTGAAGCCGAAGCGCTCTGTCGCGTCGGTGATAACGCTTGTCTCGGTGCTTGGAGTGATGCTTGGCGTTGCGGCGGTCATAATCGTGCGCAGCGTGATGACTGGTTTTGGCGATATCTGGGAAGAGAAGATACTTGACTTCAAGCCGCACATTTCGCTTGTGCCGCGCTCGGGCAACGTCATTCCGGGAGAGGACGCAATAGCCGAGGCCATCCGACGGGTTCCGGGTGTCACATGCGTCACGCCTGAGATAGACACTCGCGTTCTCCTGTCGCACAGAGGTCGAGTGCTGGCGCCTGTGATGCTCGGCGTGGACGGTGACGACTTTGTCAGGGCGTATCGCGTTGGAGCGCCCCGTGCAGGAACGTACGACCTATCCGGCGACTCGCTGGTGATTGGCGCGTCCGCCGCGCGGTCGTTGGGCGTGTGGGTAGGCGATGAGATAACGGTCTATTCGCCAAAGACGCTTGTTGCGCAGGACGAGGTGTTTCTTCCCGTGAAGTGGAAGGTTGCGGGTGTGTTCTCGTGCGGACAGCACGAATACGACTCCGGCTACGTCGTTGCGTCGTTGCCCAACGTCCGCGACATAATGGGTATGGAGCATGGGGTGTTCGCCATACACGTCAAGACGGATTGCCCGACCGATCCCGTACGATTCGACGCGCTTGCGGCGCAGATATCCGCCGTTGCTCCCGGTCTCAGGCAGATAAGCTGGCGCGAGGCTGATCGCGAGATATTCAGTGCGTTGGCTGTAGAGAAGAACATGACGGCGCTTCTGCTTTCGCTCATTTCGCTTGTGGCGGTGTTCTGTGTAATGAACACGCTTTTGGTGCTTACGGTGCAGAAGACGCCGGAGATTGGTCTTCTCAAGGCGCTTGGCTTCAGCCGTGCGCAGATAATGAAGGTATTCATGGTGCATGGCATGATCCAGTGCGGTGCTGGGATACTTCTTGGGCTTCTCGTGTCGTGGGCAGTGCTTTCCAACTTGCAGAACATCGTCGAGTGGCTTGCACGAATGGGACTTGAGGTTTTCCCGGCATCCGTGTACGGGCTTGCGGCGATTCCGCACAGGCTGATCGTGTCGGACATATTCTGGGTAGTTGGGCTTGTCTTCGTGTTCGGGCTTCTGGCTTCTTTCCTGCCAGCGCTATGCGCGTCGCTCAAGGATCCCGTAAAGGCGCTGAACCAGTGAACGCGCCGCCTCGTCTTTGCGGCTTCAGTGATCAGATGAATGATGCGGTTCGGACAGTTGCGGAGGTGGTGCGCAGGGCCGGCGGTCGTGCGCTTCTCGTGGGCGGCTGCGTTCGCGACGAACTTCTCGGCGGCGATCCGAAGGACTTTGACATTGAATGCTTTGGCATTGCGGCGGATGATCTGCGCTCGGCTCTTGCGGAGCGTTTTGAGCTTGACCTTGTTGGCGCATCCTTCGGCATAATCAAGCTCAGCCATCTCGACATTGATGTTGCAATGCCGCGCCGCGAGACGAAGCTTGGGCTTGGACACCGCGCGTTCGAGACCGACTGCGATCCATCTCTTTCCATCGAGGAGGCGAGTGCGCGTCGCGACTTCACTGTGAACGCAATCTACCGCGACCCTTTGACCGGAGAGCTGCTCGACCCGTGGAACGGCTGCGCCGATCTGAAGCGCCGGGCACTGAGGCACGTGAGCGAACATTTTCGCGAAGACCCTCTGCGTGTTCTGCGCGGAATGCAGTTCGCTGCGCGCTTCCGCCTTTCTGCAACGCCGGAGACGCTGGAAGTCTGCCGGGGGATGACGCCGGAGAACTTGGCACAGGAACGGTTGATGGGCGAATGGACAAAGCTTCTTACGCTTGGCGTCGAGATATCGCGTGGTCTTGCATTTCTGCGCGACACAGGCTGGACTCAGTACTATCCCGAAGTTGCCGCGTTGATTGGCTGCCGCCAGGACCCGGATTGGCATCCAGAGGGCGACGTGTGGGATCACACGCTATGCTGCCTTGATGCGTTTGCGCGGCGGAGAGACGACATCGGGCGCAACGCCGACGAAGACATTGTCGTTGGCCTGGCTGTTCTTTGCCATGACTTCGGAAAGCCAGCCTGCACCACTTACGATCCGGTCACTAGACGCATTCGCTCGCTTGGGCACGACGAGGCGGGCGTTGAACCGACGCTTTCCTTCTTGCGGAGACTCACTAGCGAGGATCGTCTTCTGAAGGAGGTCCCGCCGCTTGTGCGGCTTCACATGCGTCCGTTCGCGATGTGGCGCGACAAGGCGAGCGACGGTGCGATACGCAGGCTCGCGGCGCACGTCGTGAGGATCGACAGGCTCATCAGGGTCGCTGCGGCAGACGACGAGGGCCGTTGCCCATATCCCAGTGAACCTGCGCCTCTTGAATGGCTTGCGGAGCAGACGCGGCGATTGGAGATCGAGGCGGCGGCTCCGAAGCCGCTTGTCCGAGGACGTGACCTAATTGCGCTTGGCATGGAGCCTGGGCCTCATTTTGGCGCGATATTGAAGGCTGCGTACGAGGCACAGCTCGACGGTTGTTTTGCGACTACAGAAGATGGTGTGGATTTCGTGAAGGGGATGATGGCGGAGGGACAGGCGCAGATTAGCCAAGTCTAACCGCTTGAATCGCGGCGAAAAAGAGGGTATAATACACACCACATTTCACTTTATCGGTCAACAACAACAGGAAAGACAGGAAAATGGCAAAGAAGATCATGGTCGACGGCAACACAGCCGCGGCTCAGATAGCGTTCGCGTGCTCCGAAGTGGCCGCGATTTACCCGATTACCCCGTCGTCGCCAATGGCGGAGACGTGTGACGAACTTGCATCGATGTGCAAGACGAACATCTGGGGATCAATACCGTCGATTGTCGAGATGGAGTCTGAAGGCGGTGCGGCCGGTGCTGTGCACGGCTCGCTGACGACCGGCTCGCTGACAACGACGTTCACGGCGTCTCAGGGCCTCCTCCTGATGATCCCGAACATGTACAAGATCGCGGGCGAGCTAGCCCCGACCGTGTTCCACGTCTCGGCGCGTTCGCTCGCGTCGAACTCGCTCTGCATCTTCGGCGACCAGGGCGACGTGATGGCCTGCCGCCAGACCGGCTTCGCGATGCTCGCGTCG
>CACYCL010000196.1 GCA_902772905.1 uncultured bacterium
CGCTTGCCGTTGCGCGTCTGGAGCATGTAGAGCTTCTTGTTCTCGATCGTGAACTCCATGTCCTGCATGTCGCGGTAGTGCTTCTCAAGCGTCGTGCAGATCTTCTGGAACTGCTTGAACGCCTCGGGCATGACCTCGGCCATCTTGGCGATGGGCATCGGCGTCCTGACGCCGGCCACTACGTCCTCGCCCTGCGCGTTCATGAGGAACTCGCCCATCAGCTTCTTCTCGCCGCTCGCCGGGTCACGCGTGAAGGCGACGCCAGTGCCAGACTGGTTGTTGAGGTTGCCGAACGCCATCATCTGGACATTCACGGCCGTGCCCCAGCTATACGGAATGTCGTTGTCGCGGCGGTATACATTGGCGCGAGGATTGTCCCAGCTGCGGAACACGGCCTTGATCGCCTCGACGAGCTGCTCGCGCGGGTCGTCGGGGAATTCCTTGCCGATCGCGCTCTTGTACTCCGCCTTGAACTTGCCGGCGAGCGTCTTCAGGTCTGCAGCCGTGAGCTCGAGATCCTGCTTGACGCCCTTCTTCTCCTTCATCTCGTCGATGAGCTTCTCAAAATGCTTCTTGCCAACCTCCATGACGACATCGGAGAACATCTGGATGAAGCGGCGATAGCAGTCCCACGCCCAGCGCGGATTCTTGGTCTGCTTCGCGAGCGAGTTGACGACAGTCTCGTTGAGGCCAAGGTTGAGAATCGTATCCATCATGCCCGGCATCGATGCACGAGCGCCGGAGCGCACGGAGACAAGAAGCGGATTCTTCGCGTCGCCGAACTTCTTGCCGGCGGACTTCTCGAGCTTGCCGACGTATTCGATGACTTGCTTCATTATGTCGTCGGCGATCACCTTGCCGTCGTCGTAGTAGCGCGTGCACGCCTCCGTGGAGATCGTAAAGCCCTGCGGAACGGGAAGGCCTAGACCCGCCATCTCAGCGAGGTTCGCGCCCTTGCCGCCAAGGAGCTCGCGCATATTCGCGTTGCCTTCGGTCTGTCCTGCACCGAAGAAGTACACGTATTTCTTCTGTTCACTCATTGTTTTTCTCTTCTTGTTTTGTGTTTCTTTTTTCTTTTTCGTTTACGTGGTGCGAATTATAGCAAATCCCACGCGAACGCGCTACTGTCAATTTGCGCCCGCGAGACATTTGCTTTGAATACGTGTATCCCCTGTCCCTATTGCAGAAACTTGCGTTCGTACAAGATATCGGCAAGCTGATCTGCCTTTTCCACATCGCTTCCGGCAAGCATGACATGCTCCACATGCGACTCTGGGGGGAATATGCGCTTCACCTGCGTTGGCGAGCCGTTGAGTCCATAGTGCTTCGGGTCGGTGTCGGCGAGGTCCTTGAGAGCTAGCCACGATATCTCTCGGTCGGCAGTTGCCTTCATCAGCTTGTAAGACGGCAGACGAGGCTCGAATATGCCCTTCTCGACTGTCATTAGGCATGGATACGGGATACGCTCTGCAAGCGTGCAGTCCGGCATGTCCACCGTTACGGATATCGAATCCGGCAAGACAGCATCGACAGACTTGACGTTTGCTACATGCGGGATGCCAAGCCATTCCGCCATCTCTGCACCAACCTGAGCAGTGTCTCCGTCGGTAGTCTGCTTGCCGCACACGACAAGGTCATACGGCCCAGTCTTCTTAGCGCCCTGCGCCAACGTGAAACTCGTCATGAGAACATCAGCGCCTCCAAAGGCTCGGTCTGACATTATGACACCACGGTCAACGCCCATCATGAACGCCTCGCGCACAACTCGCTCGCACTGCGGCGGCCCCATCGTCAGGACCGTAACCACGGCACCATCACCGGCCTCGGCCTTTATCCTGAGAGCCGTCTCCAGCGCATAGAGATCGAACGGGTTCATCTTGGCGGGCACGCCATCGCGCTTGAGCGTTCCAGTGGTCTCGTCGATCTCGACCTGCGTGGTTCCAGGAACCTGCTTTATGCACACGAGTATCTTCATGCCCGTTTCCCCTACATTGCGAGAATCGCGTCACGCACGTTTTTGGGCGCGAGCTCGAATTGGTCAGTTTCCATGGAATATGACGCGCGCCCCTTGGTGAGCGAGCGAATCGCCGTCGAGTAGCCGAACATCTGCGCGAGCGGCACACGTGCGTGAACGACTTGGAAGTCTCCCCTGACCGTCATGTCGAGCACAGTTCCGCGACGTCCATTTAAATCGCCCAGCACCTCGCCAACGCACTCTGGCGGCGTCGTTATCTCAAGTCGCATGATTGGCTCGAGGAACGCCGGCTCCGCCGCCTCGGCCGCCTCGCGGAAGCCCATCATCGCGGCGGAACGGAACGCCACCTCGTCGGATATCTCGGGATCGACGAGCGTCACCGAGACGCATGTCACCTCGAGGTCGGTCATTGGATAGCGCGCAAGCACGCCAGTAGATATGCCGTCCTCGAGCCCCTGCACGATGCATTCCTGCAGGTGCTTGTCGGGCACGAGGTTCTGAACGTCGCGCGAAAGCGCAACTTTACGCCCCTTGCCGCGCTCCAGCGGCTTCACCTCTATGGAAAGCGTCACCGCATGGCGCTTGCCGCCAAGCTCACGGTCGAAGGCGAATTCCCTGAGCGCAGGCACCGTCACCGTCTCGCAGTAGCTGACCATCGGCTTTCCTACGTTCGCGGCGCACTTGAACTCGCGCTTCAGCCTGTCCACGAGAATCTCTAGATGCAGCTCGCCCATGCCGGAGAGAATTGTCTGCCCGGTCTCTTCGTCCTCGCGGAACTGGCACGTCGGATCCTCGGACGCGAGAGCCTTCATCGACTCAACGAGTTTGTCCTTGTCTGCGGAACTTTTAGGTTCTATCGCCATGAACATGACCGGCTGCGGCGCAACGATGCGTTCCAAGTAGCACGGCTTTATCTCGGAGCAGAGAGTGTCGCCAGTCGTGCAGTCCTTCATGTTGACAAGCGCCCCGATGTCGCCGGCAGCCAGTTCATCGACCTCCTGCCTGTCGTCGGCAAAGAGGCGCACCATCTTCATTACACGCTCGCGCTTCTTCGTGCGCGGATTGTAAACGTTCATGCCCTTCTTGAGCAAACCGGAGTAAACGCGCACGAAGTAGAGCTTGCCGAACGGGTCTGTGGTGATCTTGAAAATAAGCGACGTGAGCAGCGGGTCGTCGGTCCTGCGCTCGACCTTCGCATCGGTCTTAAGATCGGTGCCAACGACCGGCGGACGATCCAGCGGCGAAGGGAGGTATGCGCACACCGCATCGAGAAGCGGCTGCACGCCCTTGTCGCGGAATGCCGTGCCGCACAGCACCGGAACAAACTTCCCGGCAACAGTCTGGCGGCGAATCGCCGGAATCAGCTCGTCGTTGGCGAGATCGCCCTTCTCGAGAAACGCCTCCATAACGCCCTCGTCAAGGTCGGCTATCTTCTCCACAAGCTCGGCACGGGCCAATTCCGCAGCATCCTTAATCTCTTCGGGAATGTCGATTTCGGAGAATTTCACACCCTCGCTCGCTTCGTCGTACACAATGCCCTTCATGCGCACGAGGTCCACGACGCCAGTGAACGTCTCTGCGCAGCCGATTGGCAGCTCGATAGGACATGCCGGAGCCTTGAGCTTGTCGCGGAGCTCACCGACGACGCGGTCGAAATTCGCGCCCATGCGGTCCATCTTGTTGACGAACGCAACACGCGGAACGTTGTAGCGGTCAGCCTGACGCCAGACAGTCTCGCTCTGCGGCTGCACGCCGCCGACGGCGCAGAAGACGCACACCGCGCCGTCAAGCACGCGCAGCGAACGTTCGACTTCCATTGTGAAGTCGACGTGGCCGGGGGTGTCAATTATGTTTATGGCGCATCCATTCCATTCGCAGGATATCGCGGCGGATTGTATGGTGATGCCGCGCTCACGTTCCTGCACCATGAAGTCTGTCGTCGTGTTGCCGTCGTGGACGTCGCCAAGCTTGTGTATCTTTCCTGAATAGAAAAGGATGCGCTCGGTCGTCGTCGTCTTGCCCGCGTCAATGTGGGCGACGATGCCGATGTTGCGTACTTTCGATAAGTCTGAACTCATGAGGTGGTATTATACCAAATTTCCTCTTCAACATGCGAAGAGATTGCATCAAGACCACTGCCATCAAACCGGGAACTACTTGATGGTTGCCTCGCAGGGACTCGAACCCCAACAAGCAGAATCAGAATCTGCGGTGCTACCATTACACCACGAGGCAGTCTCGACTTTTCA
>CACYCL010000197.1 GCA_902772905.1 uncultured bacterium
CCCGCTATCATCATAGCCACTTGAATGATAGCATAACTTTTTTCTTGTTCTCGCTTATCCCTTTTCATGATTCTCCTTTCAGAAAATATTCCTCCATTCACATCCTCTCCCACTTCACCCACCTGTTGCAGGCGTGGGTGGCGGAGCGTTCGACTTTCCAGGCGGCGCAGCGGTGGCCGGCGGGGGCGATGTTGTCGACGACGACATAGCGAGGCTCGCGCGCGCCCGCAAATTCGAGCTCGCGCCTCGCGCGCCACCACTTGCACGTGGCGCAGACTTTTCTTGCTACCGGCACATTGTACATCGACATCCTCCATTCGCTCATTTACCTGCGGCGGCGTCCGAACGAATGAAGACGCCCCCGCGCGCGTACCGCAGAGGCGACTGGTATGCCCGAAAGGAACGCGACGCGGGGACGAAACCGACATAGTGCGCCCAAGCGGACGCACATAGACAATCTTGTCTTGGCGTTGTGCCTTCCTTTCAAGATGAGTACCAGTCTTCCTGCGGGTCGGCAACTAGCGGTATTATAGCAAATTTCTCCATGTTCTAGGCGGAGAAACTTCGCCTCATGCCGCCAGCCGCCCCGTTCGGGCAACCAGTCACCGTAATGTTACACGCATGGGAGGAGGAAGAATGACAGCAGAAAAACTTTAGTCGCCGTATTCCATCTCGATTGCGGCAATCAGACGCTCGACACGGGTCTTGATCTGCGAGACGGAATTGCGAGGGATACCGAACGCGGCCGCCACCTCGCCGATCGGGCGGCCTTCAATGACATAAGCACGATAAACCGCCTTCGACTGCGCGGAAAGCGCCGTCTTCGTAAGAGCCCAGTCAACCGCCACCTTTCGTCGCGCAAGCCGCCACTTTGCATCGACCACTGCCGCAGTGTCGGAATCGACATACGCCTCAACGCCAGCCTCGGGATCATCAAGAGATACATTTGCCCCGGCACCCCTCGCCTGGCGCTTTCTCCACCGGCTGACGAGTTCGTTCCTGATGAGCGTGGCGAGATACCTTCGAAACTTCCCAGCATCGCCGCCCACTGCCACTCGTCCCTCGCGCAGGACTGACACGAGGCGCAGGAATATATCCTGAACGACGTCTTCACTCTCGCCCTCACAGCCGCGTTCCTCTGCGAATGCGTGTATCACCGGCGCGTACAGTTCGAAGAGACGTGTCCAGCCGGCTTCGTCGGCGATGCCTGTCTTGTCCGTCGCCAGGCGGACAAGGAGCGAAACGGGAGTGTCGGGGAACTTCGCCATTACCTCGCGCCAATCGCAAGCCGCAACGTGCTGTTCCAGCCCCACTCGCCAACTGTCGAGCGTTCGGCCACATCGTCCGGGCCAAGCTGGACGTGCATTGGCCGCCCCTTGCCGTCGACGCCGTCCGTCTCGCGGCAGATTGTCCGTCCCTGTCCGACGATGTCGTATACGCCCCAGGCGTTGGGCTTTTTTGTTCGCACGCGGCACGACCGCTTGATCATGCCGCTGTCCCACTTGCCTCCGCGTTCGGCCGCGAGTGCCTTTTTGTCCGCGACGGACGGCCCCATCACGCCGAGCGCCGATGCGTCCGCCGCGTTCGCCCCTCCCGCCGTCGAGGCCGCAACAAGTTCGTTCGTAGAGGGCAGCCTGAAGATTGCGCCGTCTGGCAGCCGCGCTGCAAAGCGTCTGTTCAGTTCATCGATGAAGTTCTCCACCTCGCGCATGGACATGCCGACCGCCGGCTCGTCATTCGATCCGTCAAGACTGTTCCCCGTGACACGCCGCCACTCTGCGTTAGTGACGTGGTTCGCGCCGATCCAGAATGGCTTGCCGTCGGCGTCTCGGCATGCAACCATCTCGATGCGAACGTCATCGCCCAAATCGAAAAGGCAGGTCTGGCGTTCCATCGCCAGCCGCGAACGGCGATGGAGTGCCGTCCCCAAAATGGCAAAGCCGACAACGGCGGCGCAGACGGCACCAATGAGCGCGAGACGCGAAAGAACAGTCCTGTGCGGACGAACTGTGTTCGTCCGCGCCACCTTCAGGAACTCTACGAGTCTGACAGGCCTTTTCGCCGGGTCTTCTGCAAGCATCGGCGGGAGCACCTTGCTCCACCCGCCTTCCAGCGGCTCAAGAAGCCGCAAGGCGTTTGTGCCAGGTTCGTACCATATCCCCGTGAGCAGGCGGAAGAACGCGACGCCAAGGGCATAGACGTCGGATGCCGCGCTTGCTTCACCGCCGTTCTTCAGCTCCGGCGCGAGATATCCGCCGGTCCCCATTACAAGCCGCCGCGCCGATTCGCCATCTCCGGCGACGACGGTGCGCTCCACTCCGATTTCGCGCTTGATGCGTCCGCGCTCGTAGCGCGAGATGCCGAAGTCGACGAGTACGGCATCCTTCTTGGCGTTGATGAGCATGTTGGACGCCTTTACGTCGCGATGGACTATTCCCTCTGCGTGTATTCCGTCAAGTGCCGCCGCCATTGACTCCAGCCAGCGCCAGCAGTCGTCAACATCGAAATCGCCGGGCGCTACATCTGCCAGCGTACGCGGCTCGCCGTCAGGATCGAGTACAAGGTCCATGACAAAGTACACCGTGCCGTCCGGCAGGGTGCCGAGATCGAAAACGCGCGCCACGTTCGGGTGGTCGATGCGCGCAAGTGCGCGGCCTTCGGCCATGAAACGCCCGCGCAGGAAATCGACCTCTCCGTGGTCAAGCGCGAACGTCTTCATTGCGTAGCGCACGCCGAGCGTCGTGTGCTCGACTTCGTACACCTCGCCCATGCCGCCGACGCCGATGCGCCTGACGATGCGGTAGCTTCCTATCTCTGTGCCTGGATTCACCGTCCGGCAACGACTCCCAGTGTCGCCATGTACAGTGCCTTGTTGACTTGTGGCGGCTCCTTTGGCCGCCCAAGATCCTTACGTGCGCCCTTCGCGACCCTGACTTCCCTGAATGTCGGAGAACCATCGCGGTTGTATCCGCATGCCGCCGCAATCGCAGTGAGATCAATAGCTCCGCCAACAGTCGGCTGTCCGCCGACAGAGTCGTGCGCGGCGTTGTTGAATACGATGTGAGTCAAGTTTCCGCATCCGCTCTGACCCGCAATCGCCATGTTGCCCATCTGCATTATGCTCGCGCCGTCGCCATCCAGGCAAAACACGCGTCGGCATGGCTGCGCCTTGGCTATGCCGAGAGCAATCATTATCGCATGGCCCATTGAGCCGACGGTAAGGAAATCGCGGGAATGGTCCTGTCCAAGCCGCACTCGCGTTTCGTAGACTTCGCGGGAAATCATGCCGGTAGTCGAAACGACGACCGCACCTTCGGGAATGGACTCAAGCACGTCCTCGATCGCCTGCTCTCGCGGAAGTGACGCAATGTCCGGTTTCCTGTCCTGGAGCTTGTATTCGGCAAAGAGTCCTTTCCTCACCACGAGCGCAACTGGGCGCGACTCGGCCTTGGCGCGCTCCACAGCCTTGCGCACAAGCTCCAAACCTGCGTATTCGTCGTCTGGCAGAACATCGGTGGGAATTCCAAGAGTCTCGAACAGCGAGATCGTGACCTTGCCTTGCTTGACGTGCTGTGGCTCGTCCTTTATCCCCGGCTCGCCGCGCCAGCCGACAAGAAGGACCATCGGGATTGAGTATACGTCGGGATCGGCGAGCGACGCAAGAGGGTTGACCGCGTTGCCCTGCCCCGAGTTCTGCATGTACACGAGCGCTGGTTTGCCCGTGGCGAGGTAATGCCCTGATGCTAGGCCTACCGCGCCGCCCTCGTTCGCTGCGATAACATGGTTCGCGCCGCAGTGGTCAGTTACGTATGCGCAAAAGTTCTTCAACAGCGAATCTGGCACTCCGGTGAAGAAGTCCACGCCTGATGCAGCCAGTCTTTCAACAAATTTCTTTGGGTCAATCATGTACGTCCATCCTGTTTTACTTTCAAACAACAGTTCGTCAGTCAATCTTCTCCACTTCGTCCGGGGAAATGCTCAGTTCCACTGCCGCGCCGAGGATCTCGACGTTGAGGCAGATGGTGGCGTTTGGGCCGTCGCGCTTTACGTATCCCTGCATCCCGCGCATCGGGCCAAGCGTCACGCGGACGTAGTCTCCCGCCTTGAATGGATTCACCCTGCGCATGTTTGGCGCCACCTTGGTCGCGTGTTCGATCTGCCTCAGCTGGTGGATCATCTCGCGCGGACGCGTAACGAATATCGTGCCGACAAGGAGGTTGGTCTTCAGCATCTCGACGCGCTCCTCGGGCGACAGCCGC
The DNA here is from genome assembly GCA_902772905.1 of uncultured bacterium. Taxonomy (GTDB): domain Bacteria; phylum Verrucomicrobiota; class Kiritimatiellia; order RFP12; family UBA1067; genus UBA1067. The sequence continues at coordinate 4,260 of CACYCL010000197.1, forward strand.
GTGAACACGTAGCCCGGAAACACCGGCACCTCGCTGCGCACCTTGCGCCGTTGAACCTTCCGTATCTTAACGAGAAGCGGCAGATACCTGAAGCAGCCGTACCTGGCAAGATACAGCATCACCTTCTTCTCGGTGCGAGGCTTGACGTGAAGCACATACCAGCTACGCCCCATCGGTCTCTCTTCTATGTCAACGATAGTCAAAGCTTGTTTCTATTTTGCGGTTCTTGACTTCTCCTTCGCCCCGCCCTTCTTCGCGATGAGCGTGTCGAGGATGTATTTCCCGACTACTTCACCGGCATGGCCGGGATTGAAGAACTGCGCATTGAGAAGGTTTTCTATCTTCGCCGCGAACCTGTCTGGATGGGCGAGCATGTCGGCCACCGCCTTGCCGGCCGCAGGGATGTCCGTCAGCGGAACAGACACGCCAACCTCGTTGCGGAACGAGATGTCCGTCGGCTCAATGCCTATCTTCTTCCATTCAGGATTGATCACCTTCATCGGCGTATCGACAAATACGACGGGCCGCTTTGTCTTGAAAGCATATTCATACGCTATGCCAGACCAGTCGGTGATGAGCACATCCGCTTGCTCCATCGTTGAAGGCTTGGAGAAGTCGGATTCCATGACAACGTCCTTGCGGTTGGCATAGCGATCGGCAATTGCCTGCATCTTCGCAGGGAAGCGGCGCACCCACTGCGGGTGTGGACGGAACACGACCGTGCAGCCCGGATTGGCATCCGCGACGGCATCAATCAGTTCGTCAATGCAAGAATCAGGAATGCAGTCCTTCTGGTACGACGGCGCAATCATCACGCGGCGACCGCCGCCAGCCTCGCGCGCCCTCGCCGGCTCTGCAAGGAGCGTATCCAATATTGGATAGCCGGACTCGACAATCGTCTTCGCCTTCAGCCCGTACAGCTTTTCGGTGGCATGGTGCTCGGCCACCTGAAACGGCCCGTTCGCCATTATTGTGTCGAAGTGGTCGAAAGCGCCCTTTCGGTAGCACATGTGCACGCTTGTCGGGCCGTGGTCTAGGTAGACGTATTCAACGTCCTTCTTGACGTACGAACGCTTGATCTGATACGTGTTCAGGTCGGGAGTGGTCATCACCACCATGTCGGCATCCATCTTCATCATGAGAGGGATGATCTTCACAGGGCCGATGTAGTACGCTCGGACATGCGGATTCGCCTCCGCGATCCTGAACACTCCGTCCTTCGGATCGTTCGTCACGTAGTGTATCGTTACGTTCGAATGTTCAAGCAGCCATTCAACAACGCTTCTGAAGTATTTGTAGTATCCGCCGCCTTCGGCGTAGAACACCAGATGCTTGTTGGCGACATGGAAGAACCGCTTGTAGTCGGCCTTCTCCCGCTTCTTGTCATCGGGAGAGACTACGGCCTTCTTCCTCAGTTCGTCTTCAAACTTCTTCAGCTCCGCCTGCGAACGGCGGAGCGCCGGGTAGTCCACGTGCTTCCCTGGCGGAATCACGATGTTCTCGCAAAGCTGCACTAGTATCGAGAATATGTTGCTCGTGGCCCAGTAAAGACCTACGCCCGCGGCGACAAAGCAGCCAAGGAAGAGCGAGATGCAGATGGAGATGCCGTTAGTGACGAGCTGCTGCGTCCGCGTCTGCTCATGCTGGAGCGGATTGAATATGTTCTGCGTGTAGCCAAGGAGCCACGCCGCCGCTCCAGCGAAAAGCGGCATCAGCCAGGCGACGCCTCCGTCGGTCCACGGCACGCACGCTATGAGAGGCTTCGCCGCATTGGGCACGGTCAGCTTGTCGCCTATGCCGTAGATCACCTTCACGAACGCCATGAGGATCACGATCTGGATGGCAAGCGGCACGAGCGAGAGGAGAGGATGGTACTTCTCGCGCTTGAACAACGCCGCCGTCTCTTCGCCGATGGCGTCGCTGTCGCCGTAATGCTCCATCTTGATGCGGTTCGTCGCCGGCATGAGCGAGACCATCTTCAGGCTGTTCACCTGGCACCAAAGCGACACGGGGAACTGCAGGACCTTCGTGAAGAATGTGAAGATTACGATGTCCGCCCAGTAGTTCGGGCACCAGGAGTGGCACCACTCCATCAACCATGCAAAAAACTGAACTAGATAGTCCATGTAGTCAGGAATCGATGAGGGTTATTATTTTCTTGAATGGAAGAAGCCTTGAATCTACCTCAAGTGCGCGATGATGGCGCAGAAGATCCTCCGCAACCGCCTGCATCGCGGGGAACGCGGCGCGCGTCAGCTGGTTCGCGTAGATGCAGATGTTTACGCCGTGCGCGGCAAGCTCGGCTTCAGTTATGGAATTGAACGAAGTTGGCACGACGACTATCGGCGTGGCAGGGTCAGCCGCCCTGAACTTGTCGCAGAACTCCAGTATCTCGGCAGGGTCTTTCTTGCGACTGTGTATCATGATGCCGTCCGCCCCCGCCTTGACGTACGCTTGACACCGCGCAAGCGCGTCCTCCATGCCCTGCTCAAGGATCAGCGATTCGCAACGCGCTATGATCATGAAATCCTTGGTGCGAAGAGCGTCCTTGCCGGCGGAAATCTTAGCGCAGAAGTTCTCGACGGTATCCTGCGTCTGGCTGACTTCCGTTCCGAAAAGCGAATTCTTCTTGAGCCCCGTCTTGTCCTCGATGATGACAGCCGACACTCCGATTCGCTCAAGTGTGCGCACATTGTAAACGAAATGCTCCGTAAGCCCGCCCGTGTCGCCGTCGAGGATTATCGGCTTGGTCGTAACCTCCATTATGTCGTCGATCGTCCTGAGGCGCGAAGACATGTCCACAAGCTCGATGTCCGGCTTGCCCTTGGCAGTCGAGTCGCACAGCGACGACACCCACATCGCGTCGAACTGATCCAGTCGCCCGTCCTTTTGCCTGACAACCGTCTTCTCGGCAATAAGACCCGTCAGCCCCGAATGGGCCTCTATCGTCTTTACTATCGGGCATAGCCTGATCAGCTGGCGAAGGCGCTTGCGACGGTACTCCGGCATCGCGAGCCGCTCCTTGTCGAGGTCGTCTATCTTCTTGACCTCCAGATCGAAGGTGTATGGCACGTCAACGATTTTGCCGCCGTACTTCTTCAGGCACGCCTCAACGTTCTGCCGTATGAAGTATTCAGGAGCATCGGGATTGCACCAGTTGTCGCCGTGTATGACATAGTCGGGGCGTTCCAGGGCGATTACGTCGTCGTACATCATGTCCTTCTGCACAACTACCCTCGCCACGCCCTCCAGCGCCTTGGCTGCGGCCAGCCGCTCATCAAACGTGCATGTCGGAAAGCGGTTGTAGCGGATCATCGCCTCGTCGGAGAGCACGCCGACTGTGACCTCGCCAAGCTTGCGGGCCTCGTTGATTATGTTCAAGTGGCCCTTGTGGATCACTGCCGTGCAGAAACAGGTGTAGACTTTCTTAGGCATATCTAACCTCGATCTTGTACTCTTCCAAGGCGGATTTCAGAACCTTGAAGAACTCCACGATGTCCGGCGCGTCGATCTGCCCCAGTGCACAGAGGCGGAACGTCTTCGCCGAGCCTACCTTGCCGGGATAGATGGTGAATCCGCGCTCGTAGCAATAGTCGTGCACTTTCTCGAAAGACCAGTTCGGGTCGTCGGGATAGCACACGGAGACAACGAGTCCGCTCTGGTATTCGCGCTTTATGAGATTGCGGAAGCCAAGCTCGGCCAGCCCCTTGTGCAGCGCCTCGAACACGCGCGTATGGCGCGCCCACTTTCCCGCCTCGCCCTCCGCGAAGTACTCCTTCAGCGCCTGAATCGTGGCATATATCGTCTGGACTGGCGGGGTGAAGTGCATCTCGCCTGTCTTCTCGAAATAATCGTACTGAAGGAACAGATTGCAGTAGTACGAACGCTTCGGGAAACTGGCGGACTCCCTGATCTTGTCTTCGCGCCCGACTACGAACGAAAGCCCGGTCATTGACTGAAGCCCTTTCTGCGCGCTTGCCATCAGGAAGTCAACGTTGTCGTCGATGATGTCTATGGGGCGCATTGCGTACGTGGACGTCGTGTCGACGACAAATGTGCAGCCATGCGCATGGGCGGACGCCCCAATCTCGCGTATCGGGTTCAGCACGCCTGAGCCGGTCTCATGATGCGTCGTGTACACAACGGCAATGTCAGGATCGGCCGCCAGGGCGGCCTCCACTGCGGCGACGTCTATTGGCGCCTCTATGGGCTGCTTCAGATTTACGTGCGGCATGCCGTACGCTTCGCATATCTCCACGGCGCGCGCGGAATACGCGCCGTTGTTTGCCACAAGAATTCTCTTTCCGGCGGGAAGCAACGAATTGAGGCATACGTCTATGTTCATTGTGCCCGATCCGCAGAAAAGGACGCTGGTGTACCGTTCGTCGCCATGCACAATGCGCACCAAGTCGCGGCGAAGGTTCTTCATGAGACCTGCGAACTCGCGTTCGCGTGGGCAGATGTCTGGCACTACTTGAGCAAGCTTGACGGTGTCAGTAGTGGTTGCTGGACCAGGATTCAGCAGTACGTTGCGCTTTATGTTCATTGTGTCACAATCCTTCTTCTCATATCTTCAAGCTCGATTCAAGGTTCCTAAGGTCTTGCACCGTGTCGCACTCGACTATCTCCCCTGGATTAACCTCGTGTATGGTGAGATCAAGGCCATCCTTGACCAGTCTGTCTACGATGTCGTCCCAGAACAGCTGGGCATTCTCCGGCTGCTGCGCCGCCGCCTGCACCGCAAGGGCGATCCTCGCCGCGTCAGGCTGGCGGAAGTAAGATATGCCAACCATGTTGAAGCAGTCGTCGCCGCACTTCCCGATGCGCGTTATGCGCCCGGCGGAAGTCTCGAACACCCAGTCGTCGGAGTGCCCGGGAAGGAACTTTCCAAAGTAGCCTGAATGTTCAAGCGGACGGCATAGAAGGTTCTCGGACGGAACGAAGAGATCCGCCTCGCATACGAAGCAATCCGCACTCGCCATCTGAGCTGCCGCCACGGCAATTGAGCCGATGTTGTTCTTCGCACGGTAGTCGCGGTTCTCGATTAGCCTTATGCCCGAATACTTCTTTGCGAGCGATTTGAACTGCTCCTTCCTGTAACCGACTACAACGTATATGTCGTCCACTCCACGCTTCATGAGCGCCGCTATGACGGTTTCGATGAGCGGACGGCCGAGAACAGGCACAAGCGGCTTGGCGACTTTGTCCGTAAGCGGCCTCATGCGCGAACCAAGCCCAGCGGCCATGAGTATCGCAACCTCATGTCTTTTCCTTGCGCGCCGACGAACGGGCGACAATGCACCATGCTCTGACAGGTCTGGAGCAAAGTCCATGCCAAGGGCCTCGGCAAAACGCGCCGCCGTCTCGAACGAGATGTTCACATCGCCCGAAAGCACCTTTGTAACATACGGGCGCGACACGCCGAGGCGCTTGGCCAAGGCGGTTTGCGTCACTGCCCCGGCCTCCATTTCGCCGCGCAGTGACGCAAGGAAGCTGGATATGGTCTTGTTTATTACTCGCTTCATTGCACAACCAGAAAGTCACCGTAACTTCAAAGTTACGTGTATGTTACCATAGTGAGCGCGCCAAAGTCAAGTGTGGGGCGGTAGGTGCGCGCCTATATATAGGCAGAGCGTTGGTCTAGGAAGCCCCCAGGCTCAGCATAGAAACCCCCTGGAATGATGGATGGCGTCCGCGAACGTCTACCGTAAAATTATGGAGGTGCCGGTCTGCCAGTCACGCTCGTGGCCGCCGCCGGTCGCGAGATAGCGCCCCTTGTTGCGGAAGAAGCGCCCGCTGACCTTGTCGAACAGCATCGCCTTGCCGTCCTTCCTGCACGGCACGAAGTCGCGCGTCAGCTCATACTCCCCGTTCTGCTGCTTCTCCCAGAACTTCAGCCTGTACACGCGCACTTTGCCGGGGAATCTCGGCACTCCATCATAATTGACCATGAACAGGTACAGCGGCAATCCGGTATCGACCGGGCCCGGGTATGCCGTGTCAACCCTGACAGGCGCGGACCAAGCACCATTCTGGAA
>CACYCL010000198.1 GCA_902772905.1 uncultured bacterium
CAGGCCGTCGCCGCCGTAGGCGTAGCCTGCTCCGCCCTTTGCAGAGCCGCCCGCGGAGAGGGCATAGCCCGTCTGGCGGGCGACGGAATCGAACGTCCGGACGATGGCCGTCTGCGTTGCGCCGTGGCCGGCGCGCATGACTTCGCGCAAAACCGTGTCGCCGAAGCCGTATCCATACCGCCACTCGCCGCCCGCCGCGTCTGTCACGTTCGTCGCCCTGCCGAACACGTCGCGGCGGATCGAGAAGTCCAGGGAGGAATCTGAGTGCGAGACGCCGACAAGGTGGCGACGCGAGTCGTATGCGCTCTCCTTCCATCTCCCGCTTGCGCATGTCGTGCGGAGCGGCAGGCCGTCGGGCGTGTGGGTGTATGAGACCATCGAGCAGTCGGCGTACGTCTTGTTTGTGCACGCGCCGGTCGCCGCGTCGTATGCCCACTGCGTGACGTCGCCGCTCTCGCCGGCGCGGAACGTTGCCAGCGAGACGCGGCGCCCCTGCGAGTCGTAGCTGGCTTCCATTGGATAAGTCGCTCCGCCGGACGCGACTATGTTCCCTTCAGCGTCAACCGCGTTCGTGACGACGTTCCCGGCCTCGTCCTCCCTTTCGACGACGTTGCCGCGGCAGTCGCGGCCGCTGTACGCCGTCTGCAGCGACGACAGCTTGTTCGTGTGGTATGCTCCGCTCAGCACCACGTCGCCGCATCCATCGGCAAGTTCAAGCCTCCAGCGTCTCATCGAGCCGCCGTCGAGCGCTGATCGCATCCAGAAGTACGGCAGCCCGAGCGGGCTGTAGTACGTTTCGATCCGCCCCCGCGGAGACACGGACTCGACCTCGCTACCGTGGACGAACTTCGCCCACGACAGGCCGGACGCCGCGCTCCATACGCACTGCGTGACCGCGCCTGCGTTCGCGTCCCATGCCGTTGTAGTGCGAGAGACCTCCGCGCCTTCCGCAAGCTCCACGACCTCCGTGCGGAGGCTGTCCGAGAGCCCGGTCAGGCGCGTGCGGGTCTCGGCGACGGAGTTCGTCGCGCCGCATCCCGTCCGTCTCGCCGTCTCGACGCGCCACCATGCGTTGGACAGGAACTCGTAGGAAACGCGCCGCTCGCTCGTCTCTCCGCCGGAGAGTGTCCCGACGAACTCGCCACATTCGTCGTAGACGTTCGTCGCGGCCACGCCGGAGACCGCGTCGAACGAGGAAGCGACGCGTGGCGTCGCACCGTCGTACTCGAACTCTACCGACGACGTGGGCGTGGTGCGCCGCGCGACGCGTCCGAGGAAGTCGTAGACGGTCACCGAGTTCGTGACGACCCCGCAGTCGGACGATTCGGAGATATCGTAGTCGATGCGGCGTCCGTCGGGGGCGTAGGCGGAGAAGCGGCTGGAACATGTCCATTTGGGCGCGCCAGAGCCAGTGCGCCCCATCGCCGTGCGCCACGACACCGAGCCTCCCCCTCGCACCTGCAGGTTTGTGGCGACCACGGACGGCGAGGGCTCTCCCGGCTCCCACTCCTCCTCTACCGTCTCCTCGCCCGCCTGCGTGTGGCGGACGAAGCGCACGGTGCGCAGCCCTCGCCCGTCAATGCGCTCTTCGACATCCGACACGCCCTGGGGGTATCTCCGCGTCTCCGAGGTGACGTAGCCGCCCCTGTGGGGAAACGACGGGGATTCGGCCTCGCCCTCCGTGCTTGCGCTTCTGTGGACCGTGTTGGTCTCGCGTCCAAGGGAGTCGAAGAAGTGCTGCACGACCGGGTATGTCCGCTCGAACTGGTTCGCGGTCCACTGCGAATCATAGTGGTAGTCTCTGTTCACGGGCGTCCGAGGCAGGTCCAGCACGCCGACGCGCTCCTCCGCGTAGTACAGGCGGTCCGTGCCCGTCACGGCGCTGCGCAGCGTCCGCGCGCCGGTTCTGTCGCGGCTCCAGAGAAGACGGCAACACGAGTACGCGTTCGTCTCCCACGTGCCGTCCAGGTACGTGGTCGAGCGCAGCCGGTTCTGGTCGTCGTATGCCATGCTTTGGTCCGCTATGACAGTTCCGTCCCGGGCGAGTCTTGTCGTTCTGCGAAGCACCGTGCCGTACGTCGCGTCCACGTCTGCGGTATCGTAAGTTGGAAACGGACGGGACTGGTACGACTTCTGGGAAACAGATGACAGGACGCCGTCGGCAAGGGAATACGAGTTCGCGGTCGCCACGCCGTCGTCTCCGAGCGATTCGACGATGGCGCCGCGCATGACGAGCGGCACCGACCCCGAATCCTCGGCGAAGCGCGTCTCCGACGAGACCGCGTTGCCTGCGTCGTCCGGCGCCGCCGACGGCGAGCACGCGCGGATCGTCGTGACGGACACGGTGGGATATCCGCCAGCCATGCCACGCACGTAGCGTCTCCATGTCCGGCCGACAAGCGTCTTCTCGCCGTTCTCCGAAACGTACCGGGATTCGACGCGCAGCCTCTCGCGGTCACGCGGATCGTCGGAATCCCCGGGAAGAGCCGCATAGCCGCTGGTCGTGACGAACGCCGCTTCGTCTGGCAGGTGGTCAGCCGTCCAGAATTCCCACTCGCTCGGCGCGCCCGATCCGTCGCGTTGTTCGATCCGCAGCGTCTCACGCCCTGTCTCGTCGTAGTCAGCGTAGCGCCACTGACGGTCGTCGCCCCACGCAAAGCGGAGCTGCCCGTGCCTCGCCGGGCTCTCCCAGTCGTCCCAGTAGTTGGCGAACGACTCCTTCCACGTTCCGTCTGCGCCAAGTTCCGCACGGTATGTCTCGCGCAGAACCGCGTTCTCCTCCCAGCCTATCAGGGAGTGTTCCGTGACGACGTGCTCTGACACCGTTCCTCCGCATCGAACCACGCGTTCTTGCCTCTTCTCCCCAGTGTACAGGTCTCCAGTCTTCAACACCGTCGTCTCTTCGCCGGAGATCGCGTCCGACCTGGTCCAGACTCCGTCTGCGCAGGCATACGTCCTGTCGCTCATCACGTTGCCGCGCTTGCTGATCTTGCGGAAACGCATCGACGCGGACGACGGATTTGTGATTTCCCAGGAGTGCACCGGCTCGCCGGTTTGCGTGTCGGCTATCGCGATGCCCACGCCGGAGGCAATGTTCGAGACGCAGAGCGTGCGCCCGCGGCTGTCGGAGCACACGACGCTGCGGATGCCGCAGGCGGTCGAGTCCGACACGGCGGCGTCCGGGCGCGAAAGAAGGGAAAACGACTCGCGCGAGACCGGGAACGGCTCGTCGCGGTCAAAGTAGAGGAAGCCTGCGATGCGGTCCCTGGCCGTCAGCCCGAGCGGAATGCGGAACCTGACAGAGCCAATGCCGTCGCCCTCGAAATCGTCGCAGCCGCCGTCCTCGCAGCCACCGACGCAGCATCCATCCTCAAGCGCGTCGGAGTCCGTGCCCCTTGCGCGGACGTCGTGGACGGCGGTGCCATGCCACACTTCCACTCCGTTCACATAGACGTGCCCGGTGATGGATTCGCCGCTCGTCGCCTGGCTGGTGGTCACGAACGAATACAAGTCGGTGTCGGCGCCTGCGTACAGTGCCGGCTCGCACGAACAGCCGTAGGCGGTTTCATCCCCTCGGATCCAGCCGTCCCACAGGCATTTGGAGTCCAGCGGATACGAGCTTTTCTCCTCGACAGAGCCTTCAGTCCATTCAAGCACGCTGCCCGCGTAGCAGTGGCCGGAGCCATACGACACCGACGGAAGCAGCACGAAGACCCGATGCCCGCCTGGCAGGCCGTATAGTCCCGGGCCGGGAAAGGCAATTCCGGGGCTTGCGCCTCCTGAGCGGGTGTTGGCGTTCATGTCTACTATCCTGACCCCGTCCTCTCCGGGGAAGAAGTCCAGTATGTCAACTTCCTCCTGAGACAGCTCGGAGTGAGACGGGCGCCCCGCCCAGTCTGTGGCAACGCCAACTGCCTGCTTCCCGACCAGGAGATCGGCGCGCTCCCCCTCCCCTACGTCACACGTCCCCGACAGACCGGAAAGGACAACATCCGGCTCGTAGCCAACCAGGTGGAGCGGCGCGCCCATCCACGGCCATGGGCCTGTCGCGTGCATCTCTACCGTGATTGACTCTATGGCGTTCGTCGAAAGCTGGAGCCGTATGCCGTCGGACGAGGCCGAACCTACCGAGCCGCGGAATCCTGACGAGTCGCGGTAGTCTATGCGAAGGCCGCCGAAGGCGACATGCCCCGCCCCTGTCGGCGACGAAGAAAGGAAGAACTGACGGTACGGAGTGTCGCGCCCGACTTGGAACGTGCGAGAGTAGAACGCGCCGGAGAGACCGTTGGTGGAGCAGAGGTCAAACGCGCCGCATACCGCAATCGAGAAAAGCGACGGGGAATGCTCCAAGACTGCCGATGGGGAATTGGCCGGGTCGAGCCCGAGGCGGTACTTGGCAAGGTCGGTGAAGCCGTCCCCGTTGGTGTCCGGCGAATGAGGGTCGGAATGGAAGACCACCGACTCCACGTAGTCGCAAAGGCCGTCGCAGTCGGCGTCGGCGTTGGAACGCACGGAGAAGAACGCCTGGGAGTGCAGCGCGTTCGTGAACGGAGCGGAGAGGACGGCGTTGGTCTGCCCGTCTGCCTGGACGGCAAACGAGCGCATCTCCCTGAACTCGTTGGTCAGCGAGGCGTCCGTGCCCCAGACAGACAGGACGGACCCAGAGGCCAGAAGACCGGGCGTCCACGACACTGGCAAGACCACCGAATCGCTCGTGAACGTCAGGGAATCGACATGCAGGGCAATGTCCGAGCCAATGTTCCCGCCCTCAAGCGAGGTCTGCTCGCCGCTGCGCCGCGAAGCCGACTGGGGCGCATTGCCGACCCCGTTCACGGCGCCGCTCTTAGCCCCGGCATAGTGGATCAGCGCGCCGGAAAGCAAAACAGGCAGCAGCCAGGTCATGGCTGATGAACGGCAGAGTCCGCAAGCTCGCATGCGCATGCCAGTGACGCACGGACGCAACACTACATGCCATAACGCCGTCGCCAGCATTACGGCAACCGCCAGCGCGCCAAAAGCCGCGAGTATACAAGCTCCATCGGTTTTCATTTAGCGTATTGTATCATAAAGGAACATGAGGCACAAGTGCAGCGAACATAGAACATCCCTATAACATAAAGGGATTTGCCAGAAGTTATCGGATAAACTTGCGTTTACTTCCAGAACTTGCGTTTAGTTCCGGACACGGCGGCATCAAAGCCGCGTCAGACGTCTATCTTGATTATCTTCCTGATTATCAGCCAACCTGTCACGACTAGGGCGACTGCGCCGACAATGCACAGCACACCTGTCGCGCTGGTCAAAAACGGCAACATCAGCCCTGGTCTTATGATCGTCATAACAACACCAAGGAAAAGCGGCATGAGCGAGACAATCACGCCCTGAAGTCGTCCCTGCGCCGTAAGTGACTTGACCTTCCGCTCGATGCGCATACGACCACGAATCGTCTCAGATATCCTGTCGAATATCTCCGTGACATTGCCTCCCGTCTTGCGAGAGACAAGTATTGCCGTCGTTATGAGCGTGAGGTCGTCAGATCCTACACGCCGCGACAGTGAATCAAGAGCAGTCTCAAAACTCATTCCAACCTTCATCTGTTGCTGAAGTATAGCGAACTCCTCGCTCATTGGCGCCTCACCCTGCTCAACCACGGAGTCAAACGCCTGAGATATGGAAAAACCAGCCCGCAGGGCATTCGACATCGTCGCAAGCGCCTCCGGCAATTGCGCATCGAACTTGGCTCTGCGACGAGCGTCTAAGTAACGGGCAAGCGGAGACTGTCCGTTTTGCCAGCCTGCCTTGATCTTCACGCCGGAAACAAGAAACCACGCAATTCCGCCGAAGCAAAGAGCAAATAGCAAAACTATTGTCCAGCCAAGCACGAGTGAACTTCCCTTCAATTGCCCTGGAAAATCCTCATGTCCACGTCAATGCCCCTGCTCTTGACCTGATCGATCCAGGTCGGCACAGCGCCGGTTGGCCTCATAGAGCCTATGATTCGTCCGTGAAGATCAACACCAGTCTGCTCGAAGACGAAGATGTCTTGCATGACTACCTGACTTCCCTCCAACCCAGTCACTTCAGTAATCGCCGTCACCTTGCGCGACCCGTCGCTCATGCGAGACTCGTGGATGATTATGTCTACTGCACTTGCTATCTGCTCGCGTATCGCCCTGGACGGAAGATCCATTCCGCTCATGAGCACCATTGTCTCGAGTCTCGATATTACGTCTCTAGGCGAGTTTGCGTGCACTGTCGTAAGCGATCCGTCGTGACCTGTATTCATGGCCTGGAGCATGTCTAGCGCCTCTCCGCCACGACATTCGCCGACTATGATTCGGTCAGGCCTCATTCGCAGGCAGTTCTTTACAAGGTCGCGAATCGGAACGGCGCCCTTTCCCTCGATGTTCGGGGGGCGCGCCTCAAGCCTGACGACATGCGGTTGCTGGAGACGAAGCTCCGCCGCATCCTCGATGGTCACAATGCGCTCGTTGCGCGGGATAAACCCTGAGAGCAGATTCAACAGTGTCGTCTTTCCTGAACCGGTGCCACCTGCCACGATTATGTTCTTGCGCAGCATCACGCAGAGCTTCATGAAATCCGCCGCGTCCTGAGTCCACGTTCCGATGCGGATGAAGTCCTGCGGCGTCAGAGCCCTTTTCGAGAATTTCCGTATGGTTATCGTAGGCCCGGAAAGCGCAAGAGGCGCAATAATCGCGTTAACGCGCGATCCATCCGCCAAACGGGCGTCAACGTAAGGCTGCGACTCGTCGCATCTTCTACCGAGAGGTGCGATAATTCGCTCGATTACCGCCATTACGCTTTCGTCATCCGAGAACTGGCAGTCGGAAAGCTCCAGCCTTCCGTTGCGCTCGACGTACACGTTATCCGGTCCGTTCACCATAATTTCGGTTACGGAGTCATCGGCGAGGAGTTCTTCCAGCGGACCGAGGCGCATCGCCTCGTTGAACACGTCTTCTTCCAGTCTGTCAGGGTCGATTCCAGACGGCAGCCTGCCCTTCTTTACAACCTCGTCTATGATTGCACGAATGTTGTCGCGGGCACTGTCCTCAAGTCCATCGCGGTCGACGCCCTGCAAGGTCAGCTTCTTCATGTCCATTCGGTTCAGAAGCTCATGCTGTATCTGCGTCTGCACACTGCGGCGCACGGTGCGCATAGGATCCAGCGGAGGCGCGTCTTCTGCCGCCAGTTCAGTTTCTTCGCATAGCGGCTCTGGCGTCTCATCGCGAACCGAGGCTTCGTCAGTACCGTCACTAACGCGGAGCATGCAGCTGCCTATCTGAACCACCATACCAGAATCCAGCACAACCGGCCGGTCAATCTGCTCGCCGTTGACGAACGTGCCGTTGGCGCTGTTTAGGTCCTCAAGTATTGCATGGTCGCCGCGCACCGATAATATCGCGTGGCGATCGCTCACGTCCTGAGAATCAAAACATATGCGGCACGACGCGCCGCGACCGATGACATACGTGCCCTCTGTAATCTCGCGCGTCTCACGGACGCCGTCAGCAAGCGTTGTAAGCGTCATGGCGCGTTACCTGTTGACGAGCTTCTGTTGCTGGCGCTTGAGGTTAAGTTCCTCAATCTCGCCCCGTATCTTCTCAAAGTCCACCTTCGGAAGTTCCTTTTCGTACGACGCGTCGTTGCGATTTCTCAGCGTAAGCACGAGACGCCCCTTTATCTGTTCGGCGAAAGCTAGCATCTCGGCTTCGCGCGGAGTGACCTCAAGCGTCACAGTTGCATAACCGGACGAAAGGTTTGCCTTGGCACGCGACTTCGCCGTCTGTGTGCCAGTCGCAAGCACAAGTACGTTCTGCAGCATCGTGCAGGTGACAAGATTGCGTTCGCGCGCACTGTAGCCAGTTGCGCCGCCAAGGTCGAAGGTACCAATCACATCGACGTGGTCGTTCGGCTTGACCATTGAAGACACCGACGCCGCACCAGAGCAGTTGATCGACACCGCACGCATCGTCTTCTTCACGTCTGCCGAAAGCCCAGTCTCGGCTGGATTACCACCCTCGATATCAGCCCAGAACAGAACATCGCGCTTCTTGTGCCCAAGCAGTATCTTACGGCCTAGCACCGTGCGCCATTCATCCTCCGGCACGGCTTGGCCTCGCAGGCCAAGCGCAGGAACCTTAAGAGATCCAACATCTCCCTGTTCAAGTATCGCCCCTGCTGGCAGATCGCGATTGAACACGACGACGCGCACCTCGCCGTAACGGCTGGCGATTGCATCCTTCAGCGCGGCAATCTCAGCATCTTTCGCTACGATGTAGAACCGCGTAAGCACAGCTGCCACGACACCCGCCAGCAGCGCAACCATCAAGACGATTTTGCGTTTCATGGCTGTATTATACCATAAATTAGTGGTTCTTCGCCCAGATTGCCTGCCGGGCCACGCCCAGCATGAGAGCCGCGTCATCCTTCGTGACCACGCCGCGAGAGAAAACGCGGTGAAAGCCCTGCATGAAATGGTCGGACTGTTCGCTCTTCATGAAGCCAATTTCCTGAAGCATCCGCGACCAGTTCTTCATGAGCTGCATTTTCTGCGCCTGCGGAACTGGAGGGGCCTTTTCACGTGGCGGCTGGTAGCGCCCCAAAGCCGTGAAGAGCTCGTAGCACGTAACAAGCACGGCCTGCGAGAGATTTATTGAAGTGTAGCCTTCGTCCACGGGTATGCGCACAAGATGCGTACATTGGACAATCTCTTCGTTGAGCAGCCCCTTGTCTTCCCTGCCAAACACGAGCGCAACCGGTCCTGTTTCGGCTATTGAGAGAATATCGGCCGCGCAGTCTCGCGGCGTCTTGACGTGCTGCCGGTACAGTCCTTCGCGCGCGGTGGTGCCAACTACTGCAACGCAGTCCGCAACCGCATCCTCCAAGGTCGGGAACTCAATGCGAGCGTCCATTATGTCAGTCGCGTGAACTGCCATTCTGCGCCCCTCCTCCCAGTCGTTCTGAAGGTTCGGCGAAGCAAGGCGAAGATGTCGTATGCCCATATTCGCCATCGCCCTGCAACTTGAGCCAACGTTGCCAGTGTACAACGTTCCCACGAGCACTACGTGTATGTTGTCGAGTGGATTCATTGCTTTGGTTTTGTCTCTCGCGGCTTGTATTCGCGTCCGCCGCTCGGCATTATCTTCCAACGGTCGTCCTTGTCCTTCTTCTTGCCTATGTCGGGCGTGTCGCAAAGAACGCCCCTGTACACTTCGCGGTAGTTCTCCATATCGTCCTCGACCTGCCTGTATATGACGCACGAAAAGCCATTCGCAAGCAACATCCACCGTTCGTTGTCCGTCTTGTACATGGTTCCGCGTCGAAGGAAGTTCATGCACTGCCATGCAGTGAAGGTTTCGCCGTCGGGCAATTCCGCGCGCACGACCAGTTTAGACTTGAATTCCATTTCCTTGCCGGTAAGCGGAGCCACGAACGTATTCACGTGGTCTTTCTCACTGCGTCCGTAGTCGACTGCGACGAGATTGCCGTCTTCGTCCGAAAAGACGTTGCGCTGCACAACCTCGTACGACTGGCAGCCGGCAAGTGCCAGCGCCAGCGCAGCAAAGGCGAATGTCCTCATGTTCTTCATGCGCGTATTATAGCAAATTGACGGCTTCCAGGCGCACTGGTCCAATCAAACCGGACTCAAGAAGCTTGTCGTCGGAAGCCCAGAGTCGGCATGTAGTGAAAGTATGGCGTCCGGTCGGTGACGGCAAGCCTCGCTGCAACCACTCAGGCCATTGCTTAACAAGAGGATAGCCCTTGCTGTCAGATCCATCATCCCAGACACTGTCGTCAGGCAGACGAGCGTCACCAATAAGCCTGTTAGGCCAGAGGTTCGTAACCTTGACCTCAATATGAAGCACATTTTCGCCACCTTCGATATTTGCAATTACATCCGTGACGTCAACACGATAGGGCGGCTTCCACGACGCTGCATAGTTATGTCCGTTCACGGTGACTTCGGCTATTTCATGCACGTCACCGAGATCAAGGTAGACGCGCCTTGATGATTCAATGTTCCTCCATGCAGAGTTCAGCACAATGTCTTTGCTGTACGTCGCCGTGCCAGAGAAGTAGCGTATATTCGCATTAGAGCTCTCGGTCCACGAAACAAGCTTCGAGAATGTCGCAGTGGCAATGTCGACATCTGCTCCAGGCTCGCGGAACGAAACGCTCCACGGTCCTTCCACTGAAACGCTCTCCACCGGAGAACCTTCCTTGCGCACACGGCGAACGACGCAGTTCCTGTCTGCTGGCTTGCGGAACACCACGAACACGGAATGAAGCGGCTCACAGTCCAGTGAAACCTCTGCACGTCCGCAAGAATCAACGGAGTACTCGTCTCCACATACGGACAAAATCTCTCCCGTTACAGGGTTCCACAGCTCCGGCACACGTCCGCATCCATCGCGAAATGAGCATTTCACGTTCTTCCGATACTTGTTGGGAACGGCCACGAAATATATGTCATCGCCATCAACTCGACGGTGTATACACGTGACGTCTTTGTCATTGCAGATGAAGTCTGGCGTTATGCCATTACGCCTCAAGACGTCAGCAGCATTCTCGCCGCGTCCAACGGCGGCGCGGTAGATTGCTCCACCTGGCGACACCACGAAGCCACCTTCATTCCTGCATAGCGCAAACGCATCAGGGTGGTAACGGTCGCCACTGTACCCAGCTGGGATGATCTCGGCCATGCCGTAGTCTGGAGCCTCACCAGAAGTGCATATTACGACGTCCGCAACATGCACTCCTTGGCGCAGAAGGTGCTGCGCGCGCGCCATGTACGCGAAAAACTCCTTAGCACCGTGGTTCCACCAAGTCTGCGTGCGATCGATGTGGGAGCCATAGGCCGCCATTGTCATTCCAGGATAGCGAGTTGGAGCTGTCCATGGCTGGTGCACAAAGCGATGAAAGACCATGAGGTTAACGCCGTCTGTGAACACGCGGTCACACTGAAGCTTCATCGATCGCGGCGAGGCAAGCCAACGTCCAGACGCCTCATCGGGATATGATGTGAACGCCTCCGCGCCGACGATGCATCGTCCCCATGCATGGGCAGTGGATGCGACGATCTTTGCGTTGCCGATTGGCTTTGATCCCCAGCGGCACATCATGTAGTTGCCGCCACCCGCCCGATCCAGGGCAGCGAGGTCGCAGTCGTAGTTGCGCGGACGCCAGAACTCTGCCATTGGTACATCACATTCGCGCGCGAACTCAAGATCATTGAACGGTCCGTTTCCATACGGCTCGCAGTAAAACCGCAGACCATTCTCGTGGCATCGTTCGCGCAGGCGTCCTGCATAGTTCTTGACGAAAAGGCGCGAAATTACGCGCCGGAAGTCCCTGAGGAACTTTTCGGTGTCTGCGGCACAGCCTATCGGATAGCCCGCAATGACTGGCAGATAGTTCGTGATGGAATACCCAGCAATCTCAGCAAAGCGATCGTCGAATCCACGCGTCCAGTTCTGACCGAACACCTCATAGCTGTCAAGCAGGACACCGCTAAGCGCACGATCATTTGGGAGCATCCCGATCAGCCGTCCTACATACGCGTCAAAATGCACATCCAACGCATGAGGATCAAGCTTGTCACATTCAAGACCAATTCCCTTTTCGGAGGCACTGCGGTTGGTTCGCCCGTTAGCCTTGTAGCCGATTCGCAAAACTGTCCAGCCGACATCAGAGCTCGGAGCCGTCCACACTAACCGCCCGTTGCCGCGCATTAAATTTGTGAGGTCCATGACGTCACTTTGAGCAACGCACATCGACTGCGGCGCTGCCTCTTCTGTTATTGCGACGGGCATTTGCGGACCACCCTCGTGTATGCCCAGCTTGAAGCTGCCGCGGCCGCGAAACACCTGCATGTCGAAATCAGGCATGGATTTCAGCACGGGTTTGCTATTGGCCGGAATGGCCAGAACGGCGATGTCACCGTAGAAGCCTTTTGCATTTTCAGGCAGTGGAAGCGTTCCGTCAAACAACTCGCCACCCCTTACATGCACTTCAGAGCAGGCAACGTACTTCATTGAAAGCTCTGGAGTAACCCAAGGTCCGCCAGAACTAGTCCAGCCACTGCAATTGGCCACGCACAGTTCTATTCCCAGTCGCTTTGCCTCGCGATCGGCATGCACAAGGCAGTCGAACCATTCGTCGGACGCGAATTCAACTGTCCCTCTTGGAAGCGCAAGCCCGGCATCGAATATCTGAGCACCGCCAATGCCCACCGCCGCCATAGACTCAAGGTCCGCCGTGATTCCGGACTTCGTGACATTACCGTTCATCCAGTGCCACCAGGTATGCGGACGCGCCTCCGGCGGAGGATCCCGAAATTTCTCAGGCGAGACACCAGACGCGAACGCTGCGAACAACATGCCCGCCACAAGAGAAAACGCTGCTTTCTTTTTCATAAGCCAGAACTCGTCCCCTTTCCTTCTTTGAGCGCCAAAAGAAGCGCTGTGCAACGCAGCAGATTCCACAACGACATCGTCCATCCCCGAGTCCGCAAGAAGCTTTTTCATTACGAACTCCGCCATCGGAGATCTGCAGATGTTCCCGTGGCATGTGAATAGTATTTTCGTTGGTTCAATGCGCATTGTCAAGAAGTTCGGGCCAGTCGTAAACCATGTAGGCACGCGGGACGAGGTCGGCGTAGTACGTCATGTCCGGTGGACGCGACGCGAGCACTTCCTCCCACGAAGGCGGCTGGTTTACGATCCTAACAGCGAACCATGCGGAACGGTCTGCCGCAAACGCATGAACGGCCGGGATTGCGAG
Source organism: uncultured bacterium (assembly GCA_902772905.1). GTDB lineage: Bacteria > Verrucomicrobiota > Kiritimatiellia > RFP12 > UBA1067 > UBA1067. The sequence goes on from CACYCL010000198.1 coordinate 12,805, forward strand.
AAAATCAGTCGCCACAAGTTCAGGAGCCACTCCAGCACGACGTTTAAGCCAATCGCCCAACACAAGAAGATCGCGCGCTCGACGACCGACAAGCGGTTTGCCGATCAGGTACTGCATGGCCCCAAGCCCTTCGTCAGGACGTTCCTTGGCAAAGTAGAATATGAACTTCTCGCGTCCTATTTCTCCAATGCCAGTTACATCCGCAACCAGAACTGGACGACCAGAATCAACATAGCTACGCGCGATCCGCAGCCCATCAGCACGACCTTTTGCCGACGCGACGAGCACAGGCAATCCTGACACACCCGAACGAGACAGATATACAGCTGGCAACATGGCACCATCCGGATACTGCACCACAACCCGCGTCACCTCGATGCCATCAATGATTCCGACTCTCCAGTCTTTCGTCTTCGCCGCTGCGTCAGCAAGCGTTGGAATGACGGCGAGTCTTCGCGCCACAGCAGCTTTTTCATTAGCCGAAAGGCGTTTGCGAATTGCCTTTGCAGCAGCACCACGCTCGGCTATTATTTCATAAATATCCCTGAACCCAGGCAGGTTCTTAGTGGCACCATCAGATGTACAGCCACGTTCGTCCGCCGCGAGTCCCAAGTCCTCCTTTGCCAAGTCGAAGCCGACATCAAGAATTCTAGTCTCATTTTTTGCTAGACGCGGATCAGGAGAGTCTGGAATAAGCGTTCGCGCAAGGAACGCGATGGATGATGTCTCCGTTGCCTCAGTCCACCCGTGCGGTCCTGGAACGTCGTTCAGCCAGCATCGACCAGAACATCCGATTTTCCGCTCCACAGTCTCAACCGTGCGGAATAAGGCACGAGTTCCATAGTAGGGAAACATGTCGGAAAACTTGCACGTCACGGCAACCGGTATGTCAGGAATCAATACATAGCCAGTGTGGTTCAATCCAAACGAGAGCTGACCATAGATATTCTGCTCGCCGTCTTGTGGCCCCATGACATGGCAAAGGGCCGAAAGACTTGTGAGATAGCAACTTGGCGCCGCGACGCGAATGCGAGGTTCGACCGTCTCCATCAACGCTGTCATTGTGCCGCCGCCAGACTGCCCCATGTAGCCGATCCGCCTTGCATCCACCTCTGGTCGCGACTCAATGTAATCAATGGCGCGCATGCCATCCCAGACGCGCAGAAGCGACATCGACCAACCAATCATCTCGGCGCGCAGGGCGATCTGGACATGCCCACGCGTAGAGCCTATTGAGTAACAGCGACGTTCACCCTGCTCATATGGATCGAACATCAGCGCGACAAAGCCATTCTTCGCCGCAATCACGCACGCACGAAGATAGATGTCGCAGTCCTTTCCGGTGGCGCTATGCCCACAGCTCATCACGACAGCAGGGTGTTTACCACCATTACACGGGAGAAACAGATTCGCCGTTACAAAAACACCTGGCATCGACTCGAATATAACCTTCTCAATTATGTACCCATTTCGCCTGTACGATGCGACAGTGCGCGCATTGAGAGGCGTTCTAGGCGGCATCTCGCCCATGGCCGCAAGCATTTTGGCTCGCATGTCGAGGCGATATGCATCATATTCCGCCCTTGAGCCAAGAGCACACCAAGCCTCGTCCGCCGCAACATCCATGCGGTCGATCTCGTTTAAAGAGAATACAGCGCTAGACACCTGCGACTCGCCAAATGGCAAAACTCTAGCCGAAACCACAGACTCCAGCGAAGCTTGCTCGGTGGGAACGGCATCGACGACCGCGGACCTGCAGACACTCACACATGACGTGAGCACCAACATCACAACTACTTTAGCTTCAGCACTCATTGCCAGATGTCAATTTTGAATCAGCGGATGGATTTGAAAACCACGTTTGCCGGCGACAAGCCTGGAGACATAGCCGTAACGCGAATATCACCGCATACACCAGGAAACGGACGCACAATCGCCTGCACCCAGCCGTTGAATGATCTGCGCACACTATTCCTGAAGTCGTCGAAATCCGTCTCATCGCCATTGTCAGTCGCGACGATGACACCCGGCCCATCTACCGAGAATCTGACTTGGACTTTCGCGTCAGGCACAGTCAGCCCGCCGGAGTCCTGAACGCATACGTTGACATAGCAGATGTCATTACCGTCTGCAACGACAGTATCAGTTTCAGCCATAGCTACAAGCCGCGCCGCTTCGCCAGTCGTCTTGATGCTGTCTCGTGCCCACTCCTGTCCGTTCTTGAATACAACGACTTCCAACATTCCAGGCTCATAGTGCACGTCATCCCAGCGAAGACGGTACGCGCGATCCCATATGCCAGGTTGCTTGCGCTGACGGCCAAGGGAACGCCCATTGATGAACAACTCTCCTTCGTCACCCGACGTGAACACGTACACAGGAGTAATTTCTCCCTCGCGCCCCTTCCAGTTCCAATGCGGCAGGATATGGGCCATGGGAAAATCTGGACGCCAACGCGACTGAAAAAGCCAAAAAGCATCTTTCTTAAATCCTGCCTGATCAAGGAAGCCAGTGTTGCACGTGTGAATCGCAGCGCGCGTCATGCCACGCTCTTCCACTTCCGCGATCGACCTAGCCTGCTTCTCGGCATCGGTGAATCTCGGCCTCTTGCGCCATTGGTCACACCAGAACGGGCCACCAAGATAATCGATACCCGTCCAAATGAATTCTCCCATGCTCGTCTCCACCTTGTCCATCCAATACCACTGCGCGTCAGGCGAACATGCCCAATTGCCGTTTAGCTTCGACCAACCGACAGCGTCCCAACAATAGGAAGAGTTATAGAAATCAGGAAACGGCACACGGCTGTCCTTCCATGTCTGGCCGACAGGAAAATGATATTCGCCTCGCGTCGAACTCATGCATATCGTTTCCGTGCCAAAAAAAGGAATGTCTGGATACTTCTTCGCAAGTGCCGGATACATCCATGGATAATAGTTGCAGCCCATCAAGGTCAAGACCGTAGGAAAGTCGTTTGTATAGTTGTTAGGATGGTTGTTGGCATTCGTCGTCGGACGCGTCGGGTCCTCTTCAGCCACCATGCACGCAAGCCGACGCGCCAGTTTGGCATATTCAGCATAGGGGGCGATTTTGGGACTACCCTCTGGAATCTCATTGCCGATCGAATACATTATGACGCACGGGTGATTTCGGTCGGCACGCACCCAGGCACGCAAATCGCGTTCATGCCAGGTGTCAAAGATGTTCGAGTATCCGTTTTTCCTCTTCCCGGCACTGCCAATCTTTCGCCACTCATCGAATACTTCGTCCTTAACGAGCAGACCCAATTCATCGCACAGTTCCAGAAGCCCTTCGTCAGGCGGATTGTGGGAAGAGCGTATGGCGTTAACGCCAGCCTCCTTGAACAACAACAGTCTACGCCTCTGAGCAGCACGATTCCACGCAGCGCCAAGAACACCGAAATCATGGTGCATCGACACGCCGTTCAGCGGCACCGTGCGCCCATTCAGCTGGAAACGCCGTTCGTCAGAGTTGAACGAAACAGTTCGTATGCCGTAGCGGTATATATTGCCCTCGATGTCGATTGCATAGGTGTAAGGGTCGTCTATATCCCAAAGACGCGGATTGTCTATGTGGAATGAATAGTCCCTCTTGCCACTCTTCGCCATTTCATAGCGGACACGCACCTTGGCACGCTTCACAGTAACCTCGGGCGTTGTGATGAAGACGGAACCAGGTATGACATAATCTTCAGGGCATACAAGAAGCCGACATTCGCGGAAAAGCCCTCCGCCAGTGTACCAACGCGACGAGTGCGGTATGTTGTGACAGCGAATCGCGACGATGTTCTCGCCATTCATGTCTAGCATGTCCGTTAGGTCAATGCGCCAGCGCGTGTAGCCATACGGCCAGCCGCCAAGGAACTTCCCGTTCAGGCTCAGCATCGCATAGCTCATCGCGCCATCACATTCAAAGAACACTTTTCCGCCAAGAGGAATGGTTGTTTCCTCGCCTCCAATTTTCAACTTGCCATTCTCAATTTTAAATTTGAGTCTGTACCAGCCGATACCAGTAACATCAAGGAATGCATCACCATAAGGAAGACTGGAGTCGAACGGCTTTTCGATACCCCAATCATGCGGCACACTGACATTGCACCACGATGAGTCATCGAACTCAGGCTTCGCCCAGGTAAAAGCTGGCGCTCCTGCCAATTCACCTCGCTCGGCCCGGTCAAGTATGACGCTCATGGCCTGAAGCGTCAAGTTAGTGCCCACAGAGGAATCGTCACCCTTCATGAACTTCCATCCGAACTTGAGCGGCAACTTCTCCGTCGCCCCGAACGAAGCGACAGTACTCAACGCAAAGATTGCAACTGTTGCAAACTTCCACATCATTGGCTTCTCTCCCTAGACATACTTGTTCTTAACCCATGCGTGTGCCGGATCCATGGACGAGACGAGTCCACGCCCCTGGGCTCCCGCCATCGTCCAGAGATAATACATCTGGTATCCAGGCGCACCAACGAGAGGATGGTAGCCCTCGGCAATCGCAACAGTATCATAGTTCTGCACACGGTATGCCTCATTAAGCGAGCCATCTGGCTTGTAGACGCTCTGGAAACCGAATCCACTCGGCGGGTCGAAAAGGTAGAAATACGTCTCTTCCATGTCCAGTTCAGCTGGAGGATTGTTTATGTCGTGGCGGTGGCTCGGATATCCACTCCAGTTTCCACTCGGTATCATGCCCTCTCCGATATAGAAATGCTCCGAGTCAAACTTCTCGTCAAGTATTATCTCGCTCGTGCGAGCCCAATTGTCCTTGCCAAGCGCGATATGGAGCGTGTCCTCTGGCTTTATGAGTGTGGGATTTGCCGTATCACGCGTAACGGGCGAACCGTTATAGGCAAGCTCAACATCGGTAATCGCCATTATAGTGTACTTGGTGCGCCGCGGGAGATACAGACAATGCGGCTTGCCGGTGAAAGGCGACGTGCGCCCGTTTGCAACCTCAAAAGCCCAGCCATCTCCCTTCACCGCGAAATTGCCGCCTATCAGGACGAGCGCCACTTCGCTTTCGCCCGTGTAATCGTCGTATGATGCTCCCCTTGTCAGTTTGAGAAGGCCAAATTTGGTCAGTTTCATTCCATATTCGCCGACATCGAATATCTTGTTATATCCTTCCTTGGGATTCAATGCAATTTTGAGATTCATGATGCTCCTTTCAGGTTGAAGTTATTTTACCACATATCGCATGAGAAGTCCGCTAGATCAATTGAAACTACATGAAGACATTTGAGAAATCACAATATCAGCTATCCAGAGCTGATTTTGACTCACGCAGAATTTCATACAGAATTCGTGCACCTTCGGGCGTCGCGACATCTGCTATAAAACACAATCTGCCATCCCGTGAAAAAGACTCAACCTTACCTGTACGCTTTCCGTTTGTAGCAATACCATAGACGGCAAATGCATCAGGATCGTCTAAGGCTAGTGTTATTTTGGCTTTCCCGTTCTTTACAAGCGGACGGTGGCCCCACTTTAGCGTAGTCCGCATTTGATCGTCGGTGAACTTAGTACCTTCCCCTTGAACGTCAGTTATATGCGTCAAAAGCAACCGCTTAGACCTTGCGATGCTGGCGCCATCGAGCGAATTCACCCAAACAGTGGCAGGTGCGTCTTCGATTTTCGCACACAACAATCCCGCGTCGATTCTGCCAGCAGGCGCAAAGCCACCACAGGTACGAGGCGTGTCTATAACGACGGCACCTCGCACACGGTCCAATACGAGCGACTGGTGCTCTTCGCCAGCCGGAGACTCACCGTCAGCCTCTTCGCGCCTTATCACTTTAAGCTCGCTCGCAATAAGCGGAGAAAGACACGACCCAACGCGCATTCTCCATGCCACATCACTCCAATCAGGAGCGGCGGCATGGGAACTTGTATGCGAAACAGCGCTTTCCGGCGTATTCCAAATCGCAATCCCCTTTTTGAACGGCAACAAGTCACCGCGCATGAAAAGACAAAGACAAGCCCGCTCGCTAGCCTGAGCCAACGGATCGGATGCGAGGTCGAAATATCCAGGGCTACGCACGTCGGCATCACGCAACTTGTCACTGCTATGCGCATACGCGAAGCGCCAAAGCCCGTCCCAATCCTGCAATGCCGCCATTGCACCAGTCAATATTCCACCTACCCCTCTATAGCGCCCTGGACCAGAGAAATTCCATTCACTTATCGTAAACGGCTTGTCCAGCATACGCACAAAAGCCTGCTTGCATGGAGAAAGAGACCTCTCGCCTAATAGCGGATTCAAATTCGGACATGTGCTCGGTAGTGACCATGGCTTTTCTAGGAACGTCGGATGATCGACATAGAAGTGATCATCGATGTAGTCATATTCGGCTGTTGCGATCTGAAGAGCAGCATAGTGCGGCCCACAGTTGTCATTCGTAATCAGGGCCTTGCACCCCAAAGTGCGCAGAAAAGCCCTCATTTTTGCAACCATCTTTGCCTCAAGGCATCCAGTCCACTGAGCAATCGCCGGATGCACACCATCTTTCCAGAAACTTTCCGGGAGACTATCCCCACTCATACCAGGCGCAAACAGCGGATCGACCTCGCGTTTTGCAGAAAGCCATGTAGACCATGACGCGAGAATGCGCGGATCGTTACGCACACCGCGGTTCCAGCCCATGAAGAACCCACCCTCGTTGACAAGCGAAACCAGAGGCAAAGCCGATTCGTCTGCATATCGACGGCCTGTGTATGGGTTTACATGCGTCAAGAAATTCCGCGCGAACTGTGCCCAGTTCTCAAAAGCCGGTTCATGCACTGCGCAAAGTGCTTTGAATAATTGCGTATCGACCATGCCGTCAGCGTCTACGCCTATATGACGCCATTTTATATTGCGGGCACGTGAAACATATAGATCGGTAGTTATGTACAGACCAGCCCTGATGGCAGCATCAACAAAGTAGTCGAACCGCTCCATGTTCTCAGCATTGAGCGAAACTCCGTCTGCACTGCCTTGGGTCATTCCGCCATCGTGGTGGTGCATGCGAAGCGTATTGTAGCCTAGTCGCTTGAAACGCGTAATCAGAATATCCGCAAGCGCATGGTCCGGGAAATTCGCCGTTCCACAGAGATTCACTCCATAGAACCTCTGCGCCCTGCCAGGAAGACGCTCGAACTCAAAATGCCCGCCCACATTTCTAATCCAACCGTGCTTTCCTGCCGGCGCGTCGGTAAAGCCCATCTGCGAAAAATCAAGGGCGCTTCCAGCGATTATGTCGCGATGGTAACTGAGCGGAATCCAGTCAGTCCCCGCACGTATGACACAGTGCTTCGCATCCCTTGCTTCAAACGGGATTGAGGACTTTACGTCAAAATCAAGTCTAAGCACATCTCCCTTCGCGATTCTGCGGCTGCGAAAGTCGCCAAATCTCACAACATACGTATCAGACCATTTCCGATTGTCCTGCACAAGATAGTCAGTTGCGTTCGCAAACGAAAACCGCAACGGCGAGCCTCCAACTCCAGGAACCATGCCAAACGACCTGCACTTCCCTGAGGATATGCGAATTGCGTTACTGTCAAAATGCAGAAATGTTCCATTTTTATCCTCGGTCCGCCATGGTTGCCCACTGGCCGACTTTGCGTCAAGGGTCATTGCTCCGCCTATCGTCACTCCGTCAAAGTCGTCAACTGCAACAAATGTGTATCTGATGCCAACAACGCCATTCTCCCTTTGCAAAAGTTCCGCAGTCGCATCTGCGAGCCTACGACCGCCATGCACAAATCGAAACTTCGCCACGCCCGGCGTGGCGATTTCGTATCCGCCAGCTTGGTGGGCACTAATCCATCCCTTGAGAAATACGATAGGTTTGAACTCTTTGTCACCGAACTGGATGCTGCCATCCGGGCGCAACACTACATCGACAGCACATGCAGCAGACGCGACAACAAGCGAAAATGCACAAGTGACAATTGACTTCAACATATCGTACAACATCATTACTCGAACAGGAGCGTAGACACAGTGCCCCAGACCACAATTTTAATCAAATGTGCTCTGGAGTTTCAATGCCAAGAAGAGCTAGGCCTGTTTTTAGAACCTCGCCAAAAAGCGAGCAGAGACGAATGCGCGCACCTCGCACTGGCTCGTCACTGCGGAGGATCGGCAAGTTCTGGTAAAAGCTTGAGTAGTACTGCGCAGTCTGAAACAGATAATCCGCAAGAATCGACGGCTTGTACAACTCTGCAGAACGAACCACCGTGCCTGGAAACTTAAGAAGCTGCAGTGCCAGACTCTTCTCGGCAGGTTCGGCAAGCGCCGCCGCAAAGCCGTCGGCGACAGTAACGTTGCCCTGTTGCCACCCTGCCTTTGAAAGGAGCGAACGGACACGGGCATACGCATACTGCAGATAGGGGCCAGAATTGCCCTCCAATGCAAGCGCTTTATCCCAATTGAAATCTATGGCAGTTGCTGGATCGTGCGACAGATCAGCATATTTGACCGCACCTATTCCAATCTGCTCAGCTAATCGCTCAACAAGGGCATCGTCCATGTCCGCCCTCATCTTCACAATCTCGCCAGCACGCCGCACTGCCTCATTAAGAAGGTCTTCGAGCCGTATGAGATTGCCCTCGCGCGTTGAAATTGCCCTGCCTTGGTATGACATGAGACCAAATGGAACATGAACAAGTTTCGTAGTGCAGCCCATCTTTGCCGCGATGTAGAAGAACTGCTTGAAATGAAGCTGCTGACGATCATCGGTTACGTAGATAATCCGATCAGGAGCATACTCGGCTACGCGAGAAGCAACGCAAGCCAGATCACTAGTTGTGTAGTTGTAACCGCCATCAGATTTGCGAACAATCGCGACTCCAAGCTTTTCTTCTTCCAAATTCACTACAAGCGCACCCTCTGACTCGACAGCAAGTCCAGCCGTCACAAGCTTATCCACGACACCAGGCATCATCTTATTATAGTACGACTCACCACGATACGTGTCAAACTTGACTCCGAGTCTGCGATACATGCGCTCAAATTCACCGATTGAGATGTCGATAAAACGCCTCCACAGCGCAAGGTTCTCGCTGTCACCCTGCTGTAGCTTCACCAACTCGACGCGGCATGCGTCCTTCCACAATCCGTCTTCATCCTTAGCCTTTGCAGCCGAGAGAACATAGCACTTCTCAAGATTCGCGACTGTAAGATTCTTGCGCTCTTCATCCGTAAGGCATTCACGGTAGCCTTTTATGAGGATTCCAAACTGCGTGCCCCAATCGCCAAGATGATTGTCCGCTATAACCTCGTAGCCAAGCGAGCGGAAAATGCGATCAATCGCGCAGCCGATCACCGTGGAACGGATATGCCCTATGTGCATTTGCTTCGCCGCATTTGGCGACGAATAGTCAATAACAATGCGCTTTCCGATGCCGACTTGTGGAATTCCACACGAAGGCTTAGACGCCAGTCCGATCAAGCAGGAATCGAGCCAGTCAGACGCGACGGTCAGATTTAGAAAACCTGGACCAGCAACCTCCGCCTTTTCAAACACGGCACATTTCACTAACCGCTCCGCAACCGCACCACCAACTTCTCTAGGATTACGCCCAAGTCGTTTCGCAAGTTTCAGCGCATCATTGCACTGGTAGTCGCCAAACTTATGGTCTGTCGCCGGTACAACACGAACAAACGAGAAGTCTTCCCCCGGGAATGCATCCTCAAAAGCATGTTTAACTATTTCGCTTAGTTCCATTCTGCTGTTTCCTCACATATCTGCCGCATTGGAGCGGCGGGCACTAAAGCAATGGTTTGCTGACATCGTTGAGAAGGTTGGACCACTCCCGCTCCTTCTTGATCTTCTGGCGTCGGTCCTGCAACCGACGATAGTCGATTCTGTTGGCAAATATCTGCGCAGCAAGTATCTCATTTATGTAGACCATGTGCGCTGAACGTATTCCAGAACGAAATGCGTTCACATCTGGCGAATGCTGCATCAACTCTGGAAGCGAACCAAGCATCGCATCAGCGGTCCGCGCATCGCCGGCAACCCGAGAGTAACCATCGCCGAAAAAAATGAAACCACCGCGGCGAAGTATCCCGTCTATCTCCGTACGCTGATCGTTTATGCGTTTAACCAGAGACTTTGACGCCTCGTTCTTGACAAACTTTCCCGTCAGCACATACTTTGGCGTGGCGGGTTTTGGCCTTGCAGGCACAGTCTGACGCTGTGGATACGAAGAATTCCAGGCAGACTTTTTTGGCGCCGGGTCGTCGTCGAACAGATCATCTAGCGCATCTACATCGGAAACGGCATCGACAACGACCGGCAAAGTGCACGTCTGCGCCGTTGCTGAAGCATTCGGCTCAGGCATAATCTTCGTCACATTCGCCGGATCTTGAGTCTTGAGAAAATCGACCCAGTCGATTATCTGCCCAGTAACAGGCATGGAGTTTATCCGTATGCCTGTACCCCAACGCTCAACGACATACGGTGGATCGATGTACTTCCCGTTTATGAACACAAGACCAGCTGAGAACTGCTTGCCGCGCGTGACGCCAATAGACTTCGCGCCCTCCCAAGGAACATCCTCAAACGCCATCGCCGCCCTTGTCAGCGTGACGAACCCCGCCAGCAATATAGCTCTAACTGTCACTGCTTCAAAAAGATCCCACATTGCCGTAGCACAGAACCCCCGGAACCCGTCGTTCCAATGCAGAGCTTGACGCCCCATATTCAAATGTCGGTCGAAGAAATATCTGCTGAATCCGCGTGCAACATAGGACCCACGTCCAAGTCAACCTTCCCTCACCTCGATGCCAGCGGTCGCCTTGAGGGCTTCGACGATTCGCTGGAAGGTCTGACCGACCTCGTCGTCTGTCAGCGTCTTCTCGCCAGAGCGGAACTCAAGCGAATATGCGCGTGATGTTTTGAATATATCAAAAAGCTCGATGCGTGTCAACTCACGCCCCCCGTTTTTCCGAATGACATCCACAATGTCTGAGTTGGTCACCCATTCCTTAACGTTTAGCGCGACATCACGTCTAACGGACGGGAATTGCGGCACTGGCGAAACCTTGCCCGAATAGGCAAACTTCTTCAGGAGGGGCTTTAGCTCAAGCTCGCATAGTCCCATTTGGGTAGTAAGCCTGAACGGATGGCGAAGGCGCGCGGAAACGGCTCCCAATATGCCGATCTGGCGTCCGTTAAGACGCACAGCCAGCGTAGCACCACAGGCAAACGCCGGATGCTCGCCCGGCGAAAACTCCACGCGACCCGCATGAAGCTTCGCAATCAGTTCCTCAACCGCCCCTTTCAACCAAAGCACAGTCTCTTCTTCGCCGAGCGGCAGACGCCGACGAAGAGTCTCTCGTCCGACGGGACCGACAAAGCCAAGCGACAGCATCTCTCGCTCACACGGAATCGGCGCCGCGCCAGCAGGCGTTGTTGGGGCAATCGACGTAAACACCTTGCCGATCTCAAAGAGAAGCGCAGCATCGACCTGATGCGATGCATTGCGGCCAAGAGAACCATAAAGCTGAGGCAGAAGCGAATCGCGCATATAGCCATATTCCGCCGAAACCGGATCTGGAATCGCTAGCCGACACCTGTTAGTCTCTTCGCGAGAGTCGAAGTCGTTCAATTCTTTGGCAGAAAGGAACGAATAATGCATTGCTTCACTGAAGCCCAAGGCAATGCAAAGCCCGCGAACCCGGCACTTCGCTCGGAATGGTATATCCGAGAGCGATGAGACAGACGGCGCCGACGGCATATTGTCTGGGATGTTGTCGAGTCCATACAGACGCGCTATCTCTTCGATAATATCCGCCTCCATAGATAAATCCCAGCGCCAAGACGGGATCGCAAATTCAACAGACTCCTCTGCCGCAAAATGGTCAAGCTGCGAATTCGGAACAAGACCTATGGACTTCAGTATGAAGACCATCGCATCGTTGCCGATGTTTATGCCGATGAGCTTGCGCGCGCGCTCGAAATCGAGCACTACCGGAGTATTGTGCGAGTAGTCCACACCATGCACGGCCCATGGCACATCTGCAGGTCCGCACAATTTCCGGCTGTCAATGTCCACGATACCCTTAGCTACCTTTGCGTTGCCATATCGCTGCAAGAGGTGCGCGGCGCGGCGCGACGCGAAGTCGGCAACCGACTTGTCAACGCCGCGAATGTAACGGTAACTCGATTCGCTTGAGAGGGCAAGTGCCGTCGCTGTGCGCTTTATCGAGGCCGGCTCGAAGAGTGCGCTCTCAAGAAGAACCGTCGTAGTTCCAGGGGCTACTCCAGAGTCTTCGCCGCCCATAATGCCGGCAATCGCGTTTGGCCTTTCGGAATCACAGATAACAAGCATTGACGGATCGAGACGGCGTTCAACGCCATCGAGCGTTCTCATCGTCTCATCATGGCGAGCGTCGCGGACAACAATCGTGCGATCCTTGAGCTTCGTATGGTCGAAAGCGTGCATGGGCTGCCCAAGCTCAAACATCACATAGTTTGTGACATCCACTGCAAGGCCAAGCGAGCGCACGCCGCAAAGTTCAAGACGCTTGGCCATGAAATCTGGCGACGGCACATCCGGCTTCATCTCGGTCACAACACGCGCGGTGTATCGCAGGCACTTCTCCGTGTCCTCGACGACAACCTTTACTTCGTCGCCTACATCGACATCACACTCAACAAAGTCAACAGGCGGCATCGCAACCGGACGGTTCAATATTGCGCCAAACTCGCGAGCGAGTCCCAAGATGCTTAGCGCATCAGGCCGATTCCACGTGACTTCAACGTCGAATACGACCTCTGGCTTTTCAAGTTTGGCAACGTCTCTCACCAGCGCACCCGTTGGTGTCTCGGATGGATACTCTATGACACCAGCTTCTCCTGCTCCGATGCAAAGCTCTTTTTCGCTGCAGCACATGCCGAAAGAATCGACTCCACGCAGCCTGCCCTTCTTTATTTTCTCAGGGATGCCGTTCTTGTCGAGGAACGCAGGTATAGGAGCGCCTATTTTCGCAAATGCCGTCTTGATCCCCTTTCGCATGTTGGGTGCGCCGCACACAACCTGGAACTCCTCTTTGCCATCAGTCACTTTGCAGATGTGAAGGTGATCAGAGTTCGGATGTGCCTCACACTCCAGAACCTCAGCGACGACTATGAGTTCCGAGAGTTCTGTTTCTCCGACAGATTCAACTGCCTCAACCTGTAAACCCGCACGCGTAAGCTTTTCTGCGAGTTCCTTGGGGTCTATGTCGTCTACTTTTACGTAATCGTTAAGCCAACTGAGTGGAAGTTTCATCGGTGTTCTGGTTTTCTTGTGCTACCTGCGTTTCATTGAGAGTCGAATTCGCCTGCGCTTCAGGAGCCATTGGAACTTCTTGAGCATCATGGGCGACCTGAGCTTCTGGCTCTGCCGGTTTGTCCTGTTTCTTCGTGCGCTTCTTCCACTGAGGCCCGTACTTCGGAAATTTCTCCACGATCGAGAACACACCGTTTGTGAATGCTACAGCATGGCCAGTCGAAACCAGCCAGTTGAGGTGTTTTTCGAAATCAGGACAATCCGGAAACTCGCTCTTATCGAGGCACGGATGCGCGACGAGATACGTAGCGGCCGCAGCAAGTTCCGGAATCGCGTGCGCAGAGTCGAATTCCTTGTATTCCACATTCGTCACAAACTCCGAACCGTGCGCATCGTTGACGCGGAAGAACTTCAGCTTTCTGTGGTGAAATGCCCCCCGCAGCGCAAAGCACATGCCGTACGGCGCACGGCACTCAGCTGCAAGAGCATCGTTAACGGCCCACACGAGAGGCTTGACAGGCGATTTTAGGGCAACATCGGCCGTCAGCATGAGATGCTTCGGTCGCGTCATTATCGACGGCAGGAATGTCCTTCGGAACTCACTCTCTGCCTGATCGCGTATAAGCTGAGCCGCACCTTCGACATCAGCCTGGCCCTTTGCAAAATAGACCGTCTTCTTCACGGCACCCTTGCGCCACTCCTCGATTACTTCAGGATCGCGCACCATCTCAATGTGCGAGCGATACTGCTCCTCGGTCATCTGCGGGAACTTCGTGCGAACGACCTCGCGCACAACGGAATTGAATTCGTGTATGTTCGGAGGCCCAAGCAGCACACCCGACAGACCACACCGTGCGACGCAGTTGAAATTGCCCTTGGGCGGCTCTGTGTCAATTTCCTTGGCATCGTAATAGTCGCCGAGGTGAGCGGCGACGGCATGCTCAACTACGTCATCCTCGCAAGTGGACGCAAAGCCGCATGCCTTGCACTGGAAAAACGTCTGCGCAGCCGAGCCCTGCATGGTGTCACGCGGCATGATCTTGAGCAGGACGGACTCGGGGTTGTCGAGGAAGAAATAGGCAAGATCCTTGAGCTTGTAGGCATGGATATCATTCTGCAGCTTTCGTATGATGGTGCCGAGCGCCTTGGTCTCAGGTAGCACCTTCACTTCGACTGCCAAAGGACACGGACGCTCCACTGGCGTCTGGCGTTGACCACGTCCGTCAAATGGCTTGCGCCCACCCTTCTGCCTACGGTCGTCGAATTGCTTTCTGTCGCCAAACTGCTTCTTTTCGCCGAAGGGCTTGCGGTCGCCGAAAGGCTTGCGGTCTTCAAAGGATCTGCGCCCCGACTGACCGCGGCCAGTGGGTTCGTCGTCCTTCATCCGTATTTCTGGACGTATGTTACCAACCGAGATCTTCGCCTCCTTCTTAGCCCACGCAGGCGTGAAGTCGAATGATCCGAGGGAACTCAGGTCTACACCGCCGCTTACCTCTTCGCTCATGGCTCATCTATCCTTTTATGAATTTGATGCCTGCCTCAACCGCCTTCAAGTTGAGGTCCAAAAGATTCGCTTTGCGTGCGCTAATGGTTTCGCGTAACGCATTCGACACGGTCTCGCACTTCACGCAGCCAGTCTTCGCCACAATAGCGCCCAGGATTATCATGTTGGCGAGTGACGTAGCCTCCATGTCCTTAGCCATCTTTGTGGCTGGAATATACACAGCAGCCACATCGTCGCGCCCGACCTTTCGCTCAATGAGCGAAGAATCGACAAATATGATGCCGCCAGTAGCAACGGTATCCTCGAACTTGTCAAGCGACGGCTCGTTCATCACCATGAGGATGTTCGGGTGCGCTATGATGGGTGATCCTACAGGATCGTCCGACACGATGACAGAGCAATTGCACGTTCCGCCGCGCATCTCTGGACCGTATGATGGAAGCCACGAAAGTTCCTTCCCCTCTATAAGCGCCGCATGTGCGAGAACCTTGCCGGAGAACAGCAGCCCTTGTCCGCCGAATCCTGCCATTATCGTTTCAAATGTCATTTCAAGTCCCTCTTTCTAGAAGCTCCAATCGCTTTTTCCGTTATGCGACCTGTGTGCGGTCCTTGTAGCAACCAAGTGGATAGAAGGGAATCATCTTCTCTTCGACCCATTGACACGCCTTGTCAGGCGTGAGGCCCCAGTTCGTCGGGCACGTAGACACTACTTCCACAAGCGAGAAACCACGTCCTTCAACCTGGTTGCGGAACGCCTTCAGTATCGCCTTCTTGGCCTGTCGCACATGCGCAACCGTATTTACCGCAACGCGCTCCAAATATGCCGGAGCATCAAGCGACGACAGAAGTTCGCAAATGCGAATCGGCATTCCCTGTGTCTTCGCATCACGTCCGTACGGCGATGTCTGCGTGACTTGGCCAATCAGAGATGTTGGCGCCATCTGCCCACCGGTCATGCCGTATATCGCGTTGTTGATGAATATTATCGTAACATTCTCACCGCGGCACGCGCAGGATACGGTTTCGCAAAGCCCGATGGACGCCAGGTCTCCGTCGCCCTGGTAGGTGAATACGACATGATCTGGCAGCGAGCGCTTGACGCCCGTCGCAACAGCCGGGGCGCGTCCATGGGACGCCTCAATCATGTCGCACGCAAAATAGTCGTAGGCCATGACGGAGCACCCTACAGGAGCGATGCCTATGGTGCGCCCCTCGATCCCCAACTCGTCTATAGCCTCAGCGACAAGTCTGTGCACAATGCCATGCGTACAGCCAGGGCAGTAGTGAAGAACCGCGTCAGTGAGTGATTTCGGCTTCTGAAAAACGATTGCCATGTTATTTCGCCTCCTTTCGAATTGACGCGAGAACCTCATCAACCGACGGAATCATTCCGCCGACGCGGTTGCACATCGCGACAGGCCGCGAGCAGTTTGTGGCAAGCCTTACATCTTCGTTCATCTGACCCATGTTCAACTCGACGGTAATGAACGACCTTACGTTCTCCGCCGCCTTCGCAAACGGCTTCTTCGGAAACGGATACAGCGTGATCGGGCGTATCATGCCGACCTTGATCCCCTCTTTGCGAGCAGCAACGATGGCGTTCTTGGAAACGCGAGCGGTGATGCCGACGGAAACGACGCATACCTCTGCGTCATCCATCATGTACTCCTCCCAGCGGCACTCTTCGCGCTCAAGCTTCGCATACCGTCCAAAGCGCTCTAGGTTCGTCTTCTCCAGCTCTTCCGGCTTGAGGTAAAGCGAATTCACGATATTGTGAGGCCGCTTCATATCCGTGCCAGTCGTGGCCCATGGCTTCGTGGCGGGAATGGACTCAGGATCGACCGTGTCCTCTGGAAGGACGACCGGCTCCATCATCTGACCCATGGTGCCATCGGCAAGCAGCATTGCAGGCATGCGGTACTTCTCGCCCAACTCAAAGGCGAGTCGGGTCATGTCAGCCATCTCCTGCACTGTTGCCGGTGCGAGAACGATTATATGGAAGTCGCCATGCCCTGGGCCGCGCGTCATGAAAAAGTAGTCCGACTGGGACGGCTGGATGCCGCCAAGTCCAGGTCCGCCGCGCTGTACATTGACAATAAGCGCCGGAAGGTCCGCGCCTGCAAGATACGAGATTCCCTCTGCCTTGAGCGACACGCCTGGCGAGCTTGAACTCGTCATAGCACGCCGACCAGATGCAGCCGCACCGTAAACCATGTTTATCGCGGCGATTTCGCTTTCCGCCTGCAGGAACGTGCCGCCGATCTTCGGCATGCGCTTGGACATATAGGCCGCAATTTCCGTCTGAGGCGTAATCGGATAACCAAAATAATGTCGGCAACCGCAGCGTATCGCAGCCTCTGCGATGGCCTCGTTGCCCTTCATCAGCACTTTAGAGCTCATAGATCATGTTTTCCTTCAATGATTCAATTACCGCTCCACTGTGATTACGCAGTCAGGGCACATCATTGCGCAGCTTGCGCACCCGACGCACTCATCCGGCTTCACGCATTCAACTGGGGCATGTCCCTTGTGGTTGAGTTTCGTTTTTGAGATTGCGAGTATCTTCTTCGGGCATGCTGTCACGCATAGGCCGCAACCCTTGCACAGATCCTCGCGGAATGTGAGTTTAGCCATTTTGTTTGCCTCCTTCGTCCGGCGCGCAGATCCACTCTTCAAGCTTCTTCTGCTGCGCCACGGGCTTTGAATAGACATCTGATTCGTCAACTGGCGGAGCCTTGGGCTCGAGCGCATGCGCGAACTTGGGTAGCTTGCGCTGAGGAGCGTCCGTCTTGAGAAATGCAGGCGCGCCGGAGCCTGTGACTGCGTTAGCGCCGACCATCGCGGCAGCGGCAGCCTTCTCGTCGTCGCCAGCTGCCTCGCGCGCATCGACCGCTGCCCTGGCCTCGGCGTCAACTGCGCCAAGTTTCGTGTGCCGGGCGGGAATCGGCTTCAGCAACGGATCGTCGGGGCCAATCACCGTGCATTTGAGGGTCTCGTTTATGTACGCCTCAATGTCCGGAATCTGACAGCTTTCAAATTCGTCCGCAAACGAAATCGCAATCCCTATCGACCCGGCGCGTCCCGTGCGGCCAATGCGGTGTACATAGTCCTCGGCTTCGTAGGGGAAGTCAAAGTTGACCACGTACTCCAGTCCTTTTATGTCGATGCCACGGCCTGCGACGTCCGTCGCGACAACCACCTTGATCTCGTTGTCGCGAAATGCGTCAAGCACCTTCAAGCGCTTACTCTGGTTCACGTCGCCAGAAAGCATCTCTACTGACACTCCGCGTATCTTCAGCGACTCGTATACGTCCTCGGTCGTCGTTTTGCGGTTGCAGAACACAATCGTCCTTGCGTCCGGATGGAGTGCGATGTGGTTGAAGAGCACCGTGAACTTGTCCTTCGCCTGTATCACGTACACCACCTGCTTCACCGTGTCCGTCGCGTTGGTCTCCGACTCCACCTCCGCCTTGTACGGTTCCTCCATCCAGTTCATGGCCAACCGCATGACCGTCTCGTTGAGCGTGGCGGAGTAAAGCATCGTCGTACGCTTCTGCTTGGGCGGCAGAAAGCCAACGATGCGGCGGACGTCGGGGATGAAGCCCATGTCAAGCATCCTGTCGGCCTCGTCGATGACGAGCGTATCGACGTTTGAGAGGTTGATCACGCGAGACTTCACGAAGTCCAGAAGCCGCCCAGGCGTCGCCACAAGCAAATCGACCGGAGCCGCCAGCACTTCCTCCTTCTGGCGGTCATAGTCCATGCCGCCATAGATCGCCAGCGATCGAAGACCGGAATACTTTCCTATTGCATCGGCATCCTTGCATATCTGTATGACAAGCTCGCGCGTAGGCGCGATGACGAGCGCGCGAGGATTGCCGCCCTCCCTGGAACGTTCCTCCGGGCTGCGCAGGTAACGCGTGATAATCGCGACAAGAAATGCAGCCGTCTTGCCGGAACCCGTCTGGGCCTTGCCAGCGATGTTCTTGCCGGCAAGCGCCTGTTCAAGGCTGAGCGCCTGAATCTCCGTACAGTACTTGAAGCCAAGGTCTGCTATTCCATGCATCACCTCTGATGGCAGGTCAAAATCATGAAACCGCTTTCTGCCCTCGGCAGGCTCTACAACGAACGATGCCGGATCCCACGCCGCATGGGCAGCCTTGCGTGCTGCCAATTCGGTGGCACTAACCTCACCGCCCGGACGCATCTCGTTTGCTGCGGTGTTGACGGGCGCGGGACCTCTCCTTCCACGTCTTCCGCCTCTGTCGCCCCTATGCCCACCTTGCTGCTGTGAACGGTCACGACCACCACCCCGATCGCCCGATGGCCTCTGCTGGCGCTGCTGGCCTTTCTTCTGCTGCTGACCACTCTTCTGCTGGGGCTTCTGCTGCTGGCCGCTGACTTTGCTGCCACGCCCTTTGCCGCCTACGCGCCGACCCTTGCCTCCGCCACTTTGCTTCTTCTCTGGCTTGCGCCCAAGGATAGCCGCGGCAATCTTCTTGAGAAAACCGAATGCCATTTGTAATATGCTCTTCCCTCTGTCTGAAAACGGAACTGCGGCGGCGCGATTGCCGCCGCAGTCTTGTCTGCCGCTTAGCGCTTCGAGAACTGGAAGCGCTTGCGGGCTCCCGGCTGACCGGGTTTCTTGCGCTCCTTCATGCGGCTGTCGCGAGTCATGCAGCCAGCCTTCTTCAGCGCGGCGCGCGTTGTCTCGTCTGCCGCGACAAGCGCACGGGCAAGACCATGGCGGATTGCACCGGCCTGGCCAGCGATGCCACCGCCCTTGGCGAAAGCCACCACATCGACATTCTCCATGTCATAGCCGGAGATCGCAACGGGCTGCTTCAAATAATCGCGCAGGGCTTCAGATGGGATGTACTCCTCGAGCTTGACGCCGTTTACAGACCACTCGCCATTGCCTTCAACGAGGTTGACACGTGCGGTCGCTGTCTTGCGGCGACCGGTTCCGGCGGAAATTGCCTTCTTGATTGCCATCGTAATATACCTCCCTTAAAGCTTGATTTCGACCGGCTTCTGCGCGGCGTGGGTGTGTCCTGCGCCAGCAAAGACCTTCAGACGGGTCATCATCTTGCGCGCGATGTTGTTCTTGGGAAGCATGCCCCATACAGCCTCTTTGATCATGCGGTCTGGATGCTTCGCCCGCATCTCGGCGGCCGTGATGCGCTTCAATCCGCCCCTGTATCCGGAGTAACGCTGGTACTCCTTCTGTTCTTCCTTCTTGCCCGTGAGCTTCACTAGCGCGGCGTTCGTGACGACGACGAACGCACCAGCATCGACCGACGGATCGAACGTCGGCAGATCCTTTGCACGGAGTTTGTTTGCGGCAACGACTGCGAGACGACCAAGCGGCTGGTCCTTCGCGTCGATGAGATACCAAGCGCGCTTGTCGCCCGGATTCGGAGCACGATAGCTCTTCTGCATCTTTTTTTCTTCCTTCTTTTTTGTGCGGGTTTGTGCCCTTTGCCAGGGGTTTTGTCCGCAGTTTACCTGTCGCCTCCGGTTAGCCCCCGAAGACGAATAGGCATGTATTATAGCAAAAACGCCCCATTGATGCAATGGGGCGATCACCGCTAATTGAAAAGCGCCAAATCTTCAAGCGACTTTGAAGCCCTTGGCCTTTAGGAACTTCTTAAGGGTGGGTATGTCAATCACGTGGAAGTGGAAGACGCTGGCCGCCAGCAGAACATTCGCACCGGCTTCCGCAGCCTCGGCGAAATGCTCAAGCGTCCCAGCGCCACCGGAGGCAACAACGTCAACCTCTGGTCTCACAACCTCGCGAATCTTGCGGATGAGCGGCAGGTCGTACCCTGTCCTGACTCCATCCGTCGACTTCGAAGTCGGCAATATGCACCCGACGCCGAACCCGTCGGACTGCTTCGCCCACTCTACAGCGTCGCGCCCCGTTGCCGTATTGCCGCCGTCAATGTAAACCTCGTAGCCCGAGGGCATCGCAGGATTCTGCAGCACGTCAATTGCGACAGTCACAGTCTTCGGGCCGAACTCCTTGACCATCTCGCGCAGCATCATCGGATTGCGAAACGCCGCAGACGACGTGGAGAACTTGTTCGCGCCCGCGTTCAGCACTGCCTCCGCAGCTGCGACAGAGTTGATTCCGCCGCCCATCGTGAATGGCACCGTTACCGCATCAGCCACGCGACGCGTGACATCGAGAAGTGTCGCGCGGCTCTCAAGCGTGGCCGTGATGTCGAGCATGGCGAGTTCGTCGGCACCTGCCGCGCAGTATGCGCGGCAGCACTCGACAGGATCGCCCGCATCCTTTATGTCAACGAACTTGACGCCTTTGACGACACGCCCCGCGATCATGTCGAGGCAGGGCATGATTACAAGCTGGCGAGACATCTGGGCTCCCTCCGTCAGCCGTTTTTCTTCTCGAAGTCCTTCATGAAGGAGACGAGCGCGTCGACACCTTCCATCGGGAACGCGTTGTAGATCGAAGCGCGAAGGCCGCCTACGGAGCGATGCCCCTTGAGCGAACTCATGCCGAGCTTCTTCGCGTCGTCGATAAACCTTTTCTCAAGCTCCTCGTCGCCGCCCTTTATGCGCCACGTGACGTTCATGTTGGAGCGGAACTCCGGAACTGCCGTGCCAGTCCAGAACTCCGAGCCGTCAATGACATCGTATATCTTCTTGGCCTTCTCGGCGTTGAGGGCGAAGAGCTTTTCCTTGCCCATCTTCTTGACCCACTTCATCGTCTCTCCGAAGATATAGATTCCCCAGGTCGGCGGCGTGTTGAAGAGCGAGTTCTCGTCAACGTACGTGCGGTACTGGAGCATCGTCGGGATCTTGTCGTCGCCTTTGGCCGCAAGTTCCTTCTTGATAGCCACGACAGCCATGCCGGATGGACCAAGGTTCTTCTGTGCGCCGGCGTAGAACATGTCAAACTTGTTATAGTCGCGCTCGCAGCTGAGAATGTCACTCGACATGTCGCAGATGAGAGGGCCGGTGGTCTTCGGGAACTCCTTAAGCTCTGCGCCTGCAATGGTTTCATTGGAGCAGATGTGGCAGAACTGCGCACCGTCGGTCCACTTCCACTCGATTGGCATGCGCGTCGGAATGTCCTTCTGGCAGTCGGCGGCGACGTTCACGGTCGCACCGCGAAGCGCGGCGACCTTTTGGCCTTCCTTGAGCGCCTTGTTGGACCATGTTCCCTGCTTGCCGTAGTCGGCCACTTCACCTTTGCCGAGGAAGTTCATCGGAATCATGGCGAACTGCATGGAAGCGCCGCCCTGAATGAAGCAAACGGACCAGTCGTCTCCGAGACCGCACAGCTCCTTGAATGTCGCAATAGCCTCTTGGTGTATTGCGTCGTAGTCCTTGCCACGGTGAGACATCTCCATCACCGACATTCCGCAGCCCTTGTAGTCCACAAGGTCCTTCTGCGCATCCTGCAGGACCTCGAGCGGAAGCACCGCCGGGCCTGCAGAAAAGTTATATGCACGAGCCATTTCTTTTTTTCCTTTCCTTTGGTTAGAGTTTATCCCTTGCCGCCATGAGAATTTATCAAGTAGGCGACGAGTGTGTATTATACGCTTTTTCTTTCGCCTCGTCTAGCGGCAGCGTCAAATCAGCGGGATGGGAAAGGAATCTCCCATGTGCTACTAAACAGAGTGCTAGAGGCCAAACGACTTGCCTCTGCGGTACGCGAGAGGATTGGCATAGCGCCCGAATGTTCCGGTGGAAAAGTAGTCGGCGATGCAACGCGCTATTTCGCGTCCATCGGCGAACGGATCAAGTTCGATTCGCGCATATTCATCACCCGCAAAAAGCCCGGAGCCGCGATTTGCATAAACAACAAGCCTTACATCGCGCGGCGGCTCGACTCGTCTACGTCTGAGCGCGGCGATGACGCCAAGGGAAAGGTAGTCATCCGCGACGAAGATTATGTCCGGCATCGTGCCGGAGGCAATGCGCTGTTCCACGGCCAAACGTGCTGTTTCCACCACGTCGTCCAAGTCGAGGCATTTCACAAGTGGAATCGAGAGGCGTTCCACGAAAATGCCCCTTGCACGTAAATCCGAAGATGCGTCAACATAGGTGTCCTTCGCGAAGTCAACCTGCAATGCCGACCTTACATGGCATTTCACGCAATCCTGCACCATCGCGCGTATCGCGGCATCTTTTTCAAGACGTATCGTGCCAATACAACGGCTAGAATTCCGGAGCGCGGTGCCAAGGGTAACCGTCGCAAATGGCACTCCGCCATCTGCAACCATGCGGCATACAAGCGACTGCCTGCTGCCGCACGTGCGCACAAACACGAAGTCGGGCGTGCTTTTCATCGCATCGGCAAGTGGCGCAAGATAAGCGGTCTCACGCGCATCCACGCCAAGCGTAACCGGCACGACACGGTATCCTCGCTTCGACAAGGCGCGAAAGCTCTCCGCCGTGCTGACGCGCGACGCGTAAGAGCCGAAATTCTCGGTGGAGACATCAATGACCAGACGCTCTTTCGGCATCACTCCACGCCGCAGCACTACATGCCCAATGCGCGGACGCCCCGCAATCAGACGGTCTGCCGAGAGCTCCGCCAGAGCGCGACGAACGACGAACTCGCTGACGCCGAACTTTGACGCAAGCACCTCACGAGACGGAAGCCTTTCTCCTGTTCGCAGCGCACCGCTGGATATGAGCTTCCTGATGCGGCCAACTACAATAGATGTCAGCGTTCTCCCAGATGAGCGCTCGCCAGCGTCTATTGAGAACATGCTCATCAACGAACGTTTCTGAGCAGTTTCGCGGCGGCCAGCGATTCCGCTTCCTTGCGCGTTCTTGCAGAAGCCGTCGCCTCGCCTAGACCTTCCACCGCAACACGCACCGTGAATACAGGCTCATGCGCCTTCCCCGCTGTCGAAAGCAGTTCGTATCTAGGATGCTGCGGTGGCTTCATCGCCTGCGCATGAACTTGAAGGTCACCCTTGGGATTCGCGGTCCACTCACCATTTTCCGCAATAGCTTCCAGTCCAAGAGCCTCGAATACGCAACGCGCCCCATTCAGCCCGCCGTCGATGTATGCCGCTCCAAATATCGCCTCCACCGCATCGGCCAGAGTCTTCGATCCGCTTGGCAGAGGCATGGCCGCCTTGTTGCGCCTGAGCCGCTCCGCAAGGCCAAGCCTGCCTGCTGCCGCGCAAAGCGCGGCAGCCGACACCATGCGCGAACGGCGAACAGTCAGGCTGCCCTCAGGTTCGTCGGGAAAGTTTCTGTACAGCCGCTCCGCCGCCAACATCCCAAGCACTGCGTCGCCGAGAAATTCCAGACGCTGGTTGTCGGTCGCGTGAGGAAAATCCATCCTGTATGCAGGCGCAGTAAGAGCCTCTGCGAGCAGCTTGGCATCGCGGAATTCGTATCCTATGACCTTCTGTAGTTCTTCCACGGCCGTCAGACGCGCTTCATCTGCGGGAAAAGCACGACATCGCGTATGGAGTCGCAGCCAGTCAGGAACATCACTAGCCTGTCGACGCCGAAGCCGAGTCCGCCGGTTGGCGGCATCCCGCACTCAAGTGCGCTTATGAAGTCTTCGTCGATCTTCTCGGTGTCCTCGCCGGCCTGATGCTCCAGCGCTGCGCGCTGGGCAAGCGGGTCGTTCTGCTCCGTGTAGCCGGGGCAGAGTTCGCGCCCGGCGACGACAAATTCAAACACGTCAACCAACGACGGATCGTCTGTGCATGTCTTGGCGAGCGGCACGAATTCATGAGGAAGCCGCGTTACGAACGTCGGCTGCATGAGCGTACGCTCGATAAGCTTGTCATAGACCTCGTGCGTAAGCATCAGCTCCGTCGTGACTCCGTCCAGCTCAAGGTTCGTATTGGTCTCGACGCCCTTGGCCTTCGCCCTCGCCATCTGCGTTGCAAAGTCGAGGCCGAACCAGTCATCGCCCATTAGCCCTGTTACAAGTTCGCGATACGTGACGCGGCGATAGGGCGGAGTGAAGTCGATCACGTCCCCGCCCTCGCCGTACACTATCTTGCGAGTGCCTATCACCTTGTCGCAGAGGTGAGGAAGCAGACCTTCCATTATTGACTCCATCGACGTGCGGTCGCCATACGCCTCGTATATCTCGCACACAGTGAACTCTGGATTGTGCGTACGGTCGATTCCCTCGTTTCTAAAGTCTTTGCCAAGCTCGAACACCTTGTTCATTCCGCCAACGAGCAGTCTCTTCAAATAGAGTTCTGGTGCGATGCGCATCACGCAGTCTTTGTCGAGCGCGTTGTAGTGCGACACGAACGGCTTCGCCGCCGCGCCGCCTGCCTGATCCTGGAGAATCGGCGTCTCGACTTCGACGAACCCGCGCTCCCATAGGAACTTGCGCACTTCCATGATGATGCGCGAACGCGTGAAAAAGCGCGCGCGCGATTCATCGTTCGTCATAAGGTCCACATAGCGGCGGCGGTAGCACTCCTCCTGATCGGCGAGGCCGTGGAACTTCTCCGGCGGTTGCTCAAGCGCCTTGGAGAGCATCGTCCATTCCTTAACAACCACGCTCTTCTCGCCCTTCTGCGTAGTAAAGAGCGCGCCCTCCGCGCCGATGATGTCGCCTAGGTTGAGATGCTTGAACGCAGCGAAGGCGGTCTCGGAAAGCTCGTCGCGCTTGAAGATGAGCTGGAACCGACCCGTTCCATCGTTGAGCGTACAGAAGTTCATCTTGCCCATTCTGCGTATCATTAGCAGACGCCCGGCAACGCGCACGGAACGTCCCTCTTCAAATGTCTCGCGCACTGCCGCCAAGTCCTCGTGGTCATACTTGCGGCCGTAGGGCTCGTAGCCCATTTCCCTTAGCGCATCCATTGAGCGGAGGCGCTGTTCACGGTATTCGTTAATGCTCTGTTCCATATTCTGCCTGCGTTGTATTGTGGCTTCGCTCGACGTGTCACGGCTGCTGCAGGGCGAGTCGTATGCGTTCATCTGTATCGTTACCCCTAAGCGCATCCAGCAGCTCCTGCATGTCGCCGTCGATTATGCGGTCAAGCGAATAAAGGGTAAGACCTATCCTGTGGTCTGTCATGCGGTTCTGGGGGAAGTTGTAGGTTCGAATCTTCTCGGACCTGTCGCCGCTGCCGCGCAGCGTTAGGCGTGACGCACCAACTTTCGCCTCCTCCTCGCGGCGGCGGAAATCCAGTATGCGCGCTTTCAATGTCGCAAAGCACTTCTCGCGGTTGCGTATCTGAGAGCGCTCGTCCTGGCAGACAGCCACGAGACCTGTCGGCAAATGCGTCATGCGCACCGCGCTCTCCGTCTTGTTCACGTGCTGGCCACCAGCGCCGCCTGAGCAGAAGAGGTCTATCCTTATGTCCTTCTCTGGTATGTCTATGTCGTCAGTCTCGTCAGCCTCAGGAAACACCACCACGGTTGCGGCAGACGTGTGGATGCGCCCCTGCGCCTCTGTTTCGGGAACGCGCTGCACACGGTGTGCGCCGGACTCGAAGCGAAACGTGCCGTATGCATCCTCGCCCGACACGGTGAACACCACTTCC
Organism: uncultured bacterium; assembly: GCA_902772905.1. Taxonomy (GTDB): domain Bacteria; phylum Verrucomicrobiota; class Kiritimatiellia; order RFP12; family UBA1067; genus UBA1067. The sequence goes on from CACYCL010000198.1 coordinate 39,108, forward strand.
TTGTATCCGTCAAGCGAAGTCTGGTTGGAATTCATAACCGATATCTTCCAGCCCTTCGTCTCGCAGTAGCGTGAATACATTCTGAACAGGTCGCCTGCGAAAAGCGCCGCCTCCTCGCCACCCGTTCCGGCCCTGATCTCCATCACCGCGTTACGGCCATCCAGCGGATCAGGCGGCAGAAGAGCAGCGGAGAGTTCGCGCTCCGTTGCCTCGCCAAGCTGCCACGCCACATATGCGTAGTCAAGCTTTTTGAGAAAGCGATAGTCCGCCAAGACCGCACGATACTTCGCGCGATCTTTCAAAACGTCAGGGTCGCCAAGCTCCGCTTCAACGGACGCAAGACGACCCAGGACCTTTTCAATCTGGACTTGATCGACCAATGCAGGAGCTTACTTCGCGAACTTCGCGTAGCGCTTCCTGAACGAATCGACACGGCCCTCGGTGTCGACCATCGTCTTGGCACCAGTGAAGTAGGGGTGGCACGCAGAGCATGTGTTAACGGTCATTTCCTTCTTTGTAGACTTCGTGTGGATGACATTGCCGCACGCACACGTGATGGTGGCGTCGCCGTACTTCGGATGGATGTCGCTCTTCATTTTTTCTCTTTCCCTTTCGAAATTGAGTGTGTATTATAGCATATTCTGCGCGTCTATTGCAAGTACCTATACACGCTATGTTATTCAAATGCGGTGCATATCGGCACCGAGAGCCGTGAATGAATCCTCGACGGCCACATAGCCACGGTCTATCGTCTCGGCTGCGGATATTACGCTTTCTCCACGCGCGCAGAGCGCCGCTATGACAAGTGCTATGCCTGCACGTATGTCGTTGGACGCAACCGACCCTCCTACCAGATGCGACGGACCCGTCACTACAACTCGGTGAGGATCGCACTGCACTATCTTCGCGCCCATCTGTCGTAGTCGATCAACAAAGTACAACCTCGACTCGAACATCTTCTCGAAAAACAGGCAAGTGCCTCGCGTTTGTGTGGCAAGCACGATCAATATCGACATGAGGTCAGACGGGAATGCCGGCCATGGGCCATCGGCGATGGAGGGTATCGCATCACCCAGGTCATACTTCATCTTGCGCCGATGGCGCGAAATGTAGCGAAGCGTACGCGACGCCCGGTCTATCGTCCAAGTAACCCCAAAACGAGCAAACGGCCCAGCCAGCACCTCGAACGGCCCGGGATCAATCTCGGTGAGAAGAAGATCGCCGCCTGTCGCCGCTGCTGCGGCAATGTAACTGCCAGCTTCAATGTAATCGCATCCCACACGCACCGTGCAGCCATGCAGTGACTTCACTCCTTCAACTGAAATGCGATTGGTGCCGGCTCCTTCCACCTTCGCGCCCATGACGTTGAGCATTGCCGCAAGGTCGACGACATGCGGTTCGCACGCAGCGTTGTATATTTCCGTGTGGCCATCTGCCAGCACCGCAGCCATCAATATGTTCTCTGTCGCCGTGACAGAAGCCTCGTCAAGGAGGATGCGCGCACCCTTCAGCGAGACTCTACCGGCATGCAGCGACAACGAACGGCGAGTCGGACGTGACTTGGCTCCAAGGGCACGGAAACCGGCGAAGTGCGTGTCCAAGCGCCTAGCACCGATGGCGTCGCCGCCGGGCGGAGGAAGAGACGCCCTTCCTGTGCGAGCAAGAAGCGGGCCAGCAAAGAGGAACGAAGTACGAATGCGAGCCGCAAGCTCCGCATCAATGCGAGCCGATCGGATGCGCGGCGTGTGCAACACAACCGTTCCCTCGTCACAATCGCGAGAAACCGTCGCGCCAAGGCGCTTGGCGGCCTCAAGCATCGATGCAACGTCGTCTATGTCAGGCACGTTTTCGAGCCGCACCGGTTCTGCGGTGAGCAACGAAGCCGCGATCATAGGCAGTGCCGCGTTTTTGTTTCCGGCAACACGATGGATGCCCGCCAGAGACTTCTGCCCTCTAATGACCAAGGACGACATCGATGCAGGACCTATCCGTCAGCCGGTCAGCGTTCGAAAGCTCTATGGGCTATGTCGTGGCGATAGAACATTCCATCGAATGAAATGCCAGACACGCCTGCATACGCGCGATCCACGGCTTCACGAAGCGTGTCGCCGCACCCTGTGACACTCAGCACGCGTCCGCCGGCAGTAACCACTGTGTTCCCGCCTTCAACATGATCGAACTTGGTGCCGCAGTGAAACACAATCTCGTCTTTGCCTGCGTCGCCAAGACCGCTTATGACCTTGCCCTTTTGGTAAGAACCTGGATAACCTCCGGATGCGATAATCACCGTCGCCGCCGCACCAGGTTTCACAACAACGTCATCAGGCTTGAGACAGCCTTTAGCCGCGTGCATGAGCGCTGTCGCAAAACTTCCGCCAAGACGCGGCAGAACGGCCTCCGTCTCAGGATCGCCAAAGCGTGCATTGAACTCAACTACGTTGACACGCGATCCGGAACGAGCGATCTTCCCGCCTTCTGGCGTGACCATCAGTCCGGCGTAGAGTATGCCACGATAGACAATGCCGCGCTTCTTGAGTTCGTTGACGACGGGCATGATGATTCTGTCCTTTATGATCGGGATGAGGTCATCCGTCACAACTGGCGCAGGCGAATACGCACCCATGCCGCCGGTGTTGGGGCCTTTGTCGCCATCGAACACGCGCTTGTGGTCCTGCGAGCTTGGCAGAAGTATGGCGTCGTTGCCGTCCACAATGGCAAGGATGGAACATTCCTCGCCGTTCAGAAATTCTTCAATCAGCACTTCCGCCCCTGCAGCGCCGAACTTGCTGACGACCAGCATGTCGTCTATCGCCGCCTCGGCATCAGCCGTGGTTTCGGCGACAATGACACCCTTCCCCGCCGCAAGCCCGTCCGCCTTTATCACTACCGGCAGCCCGAACTTCGCCAGCGCAGCCTTGGCGGCGACCGGATCGGTGTATACCTCCGCCGCTCCGGTTGGAACGCCAGCCGCGTCCATCACTTCTTTTGCGAAGCGTTTCGAGCCCTCCATGCGCGCGCCTGCGGCAACAGGGCCGAATGCGACAATTCCTTCCCTTTCCAGTGCATCGACAAGCCCAGCCACAAGCGGCGCCTCAGGCCCGACGACAACCATGTCGGGACGCTCCCTATTGGACCACGCCACGATACCTGCGATATCGTCCGCCTTTATGTCCACGTTAGTCGCTATGCCTACCGTTCCGGCATTGCCAGGCGCACAGAATATTTCATGCCCTTCCGCATCCTGCGCAAGACGCCATGCTATCGCATGTTCGCGTCCTCCAGAGCCAACGACAAGTATCTTCATTCGTATTTCCTCTTTTCCAAATGCTCGGTTTCAGCCTTTATTCAGAATCACTTCGGAACCATTATCTTCTGCCCGATGCGCAGAATGTCGCCCTTGAGCCCGTTCATCTCCCTTATCTTCGGAACCGTAGTTTCGAACGCCTCCGCAATCAGCGAAAGCGTGTCGCCCGCCTTCACCTCGTACTCGCGGTGAGGCTCAACAACGACCTTCTTAGTCTGCTTAGGCGGTGGCGGAGTCTGTGCTGCCTGAATCGTTTTGATGCGGCTTGTGAGATCTTTTACGATTTCATCGCGCTGACTCTGCATCTGACGACGCAGTCCCGCCACAGACGCCTTCAACGCCTCGATTTCGCGGCGCAGGTCCTGAGTCTGGTTTCCGCCCTCAAGCCTGTTGACTCGCTGCTGCAGGTCATCGAAGTTGTTCTGCAGCACATCGATCTGCCCAGAGACGCGCTGCATCTCCGCGTATGCCTGTTGTTGCACGAATATCTCCCTTCCCTGCGCACAGGCAACCGTCGCAAGAAGACCAACCGTAATCATTACCGTATTTTTCATGTATACCTCATTCATTGATGTTATGCAAATAGAAAAACCAGCCATACGGCGGCAATAATCGCCACCTCGACGCAAAAGCGCCGTTGACGGCGGCGAACCTCCTCCTGGCGCACAGTGCGCCCGAACGTGCGCATTCCCCCGCCCGAGATGTAGTGTATAAGCCTGCCATAGGAAGTCGTGTGACGATCGATGATCCACGGACTGTCGGAGCGCGTGTAGGCATGGGCAGCCGATACAACCTCTGTGTGAATTCCGCTCATAGTTCAGGCAGCACTATCTTGTCGCCGGCGCGCACACGCCCGTCGTTTGAGATCACAGTCTTGTTCGCGTCACGGATTTGCCGCCATGCAGAAAGCCTGCCGTAGAACCTGACGGCTATGCGGTACAGAGTGTCGCCTTCCTGCACGACGTACGTTGACGGATGCTTTGGCAGCGACGCCTTTGCGGAGGCATTCTCGCTTCCGCACGAAGTCACCCTTCCCGCATCACGTTTGGCGACATCCTCTGGCTTGCGCTTCAGAAGAAGCGACGGACCAGTCTCCGTTTCTTCACTTTCCTCGGCGCGAATCTTTGCAATGTCGGCAGATACCTGCACACGTTCTCCGTCAACGGAATCGTCTTCCTCAAGCAACTCTTTCAACTCCTTCGCGGCCGGTGCGTCAACCTCCTGGTCGGCATTTTCGCCAACGCCCTTGACCAGCGAAACGAGACGACCTCGCTCTGCCACGAGCGCCGCTATGCGCCTATGACATTCTTCAAGCCCCTTCTGCGCATCAACCAGGCGCTTTCGAAGCACATCAACCTCCTTCTTGGCAGCCTCAGCTTCGTGGATGCGCCCAGAGTCTGCTACGATGCCATGTTTCTCCGCCAGCTTCAACGCCAGTTCCTTCTCGCATAAGGCCATGCGCTTCTCGGCGACCTTCGCCTTGTCGCTCTCTGGATGCTGCGAAAGATACTCATGATACGCGCAGAACGCGCCCAGGCAGTCCTTTCCGGAATCTTGAAGAAGACATGCATACTGGAACCTCGCCCCGGCGTTCGCAGGCTCTTCGCGGATGGTCTTGGCGAATCCGGCTATCGCGGCGTCAACGCGGCCTGCCTTGTAGTCGGCCATCGCCGCACGGTAGTTGCGGCTTTCTCTCTCGTCTGCAAGGTCCTTCCTGGCGGCTCTGTCACATCCCGTCAGGATCGTCAGTATCGCTATCGACATCAGCGTCTTTATCATCGTCATCTTCGTTCTCCTCATCTTCGTTCTCCTCATCTTCGTCATCCTCGTCTTCGTCGTCCTCGTCGTCAAATTCGTCCGGAGTATCGTCGATTACGAAATCGTCATCGTCATCCGAACCATCCGACTCGTAGACAATCGTCTGCTCCGAAGTCTCATCTGTGGCCTCGGTCTCGCTGCCATTCAAATCGGTGCTGTCGGGATCCTCGACACCGCTCTCTTCGGCTGGTGCCTGCACAGATGCATCGCCATTCTCCGCGCCATTTGCAGACTTTTCAAGCTCGCTCTTCTCTTCCTTGACAGCGCGTCTGTACGTTTCCGCCTTCTTCTTCGGATTCGAGCGCTGCAACGTCGGATCAAGCTCGTTGAGCTGTTGCAGCGAAGCGAGGCCGAAGTGCTCCAGAAAGAGCGGCGTCGTTCCGTAGAGAAACGGATGCCCCGGCAACTCGGACTTTCCGACGAGCCTGACGAGCTGAAGGTCCATCAACGTCTTTATGTTCGCGGACACATCCACGCCGCGTATGTCTTCGATTTCGCTCTTCGTAAGCGGTTGACGGTACGCAACTATCGCGAGTGTCTCAAGCGAAGCACGGCCAAGCCGGTTCGGACGATCCATCTTGAGAAGCGCACGGACATACCGTCCGCAACTCGGCGTTGTCTGCAGTCTGTACGCACCTCCCGTGCACACGAGCTTGAAACCCACTCCACCGACTTCAAGCGCCTTCTCGAGTCCACGTATGGCCTCGTCTATTTCCTTCGCCGTGCACGTCTGGTAGACGCCCATGATTTCAGCGTTCTCGCCTTCCTCCGGCGCGACCGCACGCACGGCAGCACGCAGTTCGTTCGCAGTGAGCGGAGTCTCGCTAGCGAACAGGAGTGCACCAACAATCTCCTGAAGGGAACTCGGCAGCGGAATCTTCACTTCGTCACTCATAGTCGTCTGGCCTCTCCAGTGGCTTGTCGTCCGGCTCTTCCTTAGAGGCGAGAATCGTTATCTCGTGGAAAGCCGCATTCTGGTATATTATCACGCGGTGTTGACGCAGCAACTCAAGGAGCGCTAGGAACGTCACTATAATTTCGCCCTTCGGCGCACGCTCGGGATCGAATAGCGAGAGAAACGACACCTGCCCCTCGCTACGTGTGCGCGCAAGAACGTAGTCCATCTTCTCCGGCACCGAGAAGCGAACACCCTTCAGCTCTTCGTGCGGCATCTCGTTCGCACGCGCAAGCACCTCCTGAAACGCCGACAGCAGATCATACAGGTCGAGGTTCGCGAGTGCGCCCTTCGCATCTGCTGCCGTCTTCTCGAACTTGGGCCGCCCGCCGCCATAGTCGAACGAGTTCGCAGCGAACGCCTCCATCGTGCCAAGGCGAACCGCCGCATCCTTGAATTTCTTGTACTCAACGAGCTGACGCACAAGGTCAAGGCGCGGATCTACCCATTCCTCGTCTCCATCCTCGACCACGCGGCGCGTTACTGGAAGCAGCATCCGCGACTTTATTACCATGAGCGTAGCGGCCATCACGATGAACTCGCCGGCGATGTCGAGGTTGAGGCGACGGGCATCCTCGATGAACTTCATGTACTCCGCCGTTATATGCTCGATGGGTATGTCGTAAATGTCCAGTTCTTCACGGCGAATCAGATACAGCAAAAGGTCAAGCGGACCTTCGAACACGTCGAGGTTCACCTTGTATTCATCCGCGAAAAGTTGCTCCTGCGCCATTGACCGTAATTATACCAAAATTCCGCCTGTTTTGTCGAATACGTCAGAAAAATAGATCGCGTTCGCCGCGACACGTCGCCTCATACTGCTTCATGACCGTCGTGTAGAACTTTGGAAGCCACTCCTTTATCCCGGCAAGCTCCTTTTCTATCAAAGCCTCGCCAATCTTCCTAGTTTCGTCGGACGCAAAATCGTCAAGCCATTCGCGGAACGTGAGAACGGCGTTTATCTTGCAGAACTTGCCCTCGCGACCAGTTTTCAGTGCGTCCATGATGCAGCCGCCAGTGCGACCACAGCGATAGCCAGCAGTGCAGAAACTCGTGATGATGCCGCGCGTGGCAAGATAGCGAACCATTTCATCTATCGACCGCGTGTCGCCAAGCATGAACTGCTGACGCTCTTTCTCCTGGTGCGCCTCGCTGGCGAAATCGCTGTAGCCCTTGATCGCTATGTTCGACGAGCAGTCGAGCTGTGTCATGCCGTGATTCAGCACCCGGTTTCGGCTTTCTGGGCTTTCGCGGGCAGTGACTATCATTCCAGTATACGGAACCGACAACCTCGCTATCACGAGTATGCGAGCGAACGTATCGTCGTCAATGAGCCACGGCGACTCCTCTGGTACGCGTGTGCCGCTCGCCGGCTCAAGACGAGGGAACGAAAGCGTGTGCGGACCAATGTTGAACCAGCGCTCAAGGTCACGCGCGTGCATCACGGTCGCAAGAAGCTCGTACCTCCAGTCGCAGAGGCCGTAGAGCACTCCAAGCCCAACATCGTCCACACCCGCCTCCATGCAGCGGTGAAAGCACGTCGTTCGCCAGTCGTAGTTGCCCTTCACGCTCCACGCCGGATGCATCTGCTCGTACAATTTGCGGTTGTACGTCTCTTGAAACACCTGGAAAGTTCCAATGCCCACGGATCGTAGCACCTTGAGATCAGCAATCGGCAACGGCGCGGCGTTCACGTTCACGCGGCGAATGCCAACCTTGCAACCAGAGCGCGGCGCAGGGACCTGTCTCGCATAGCACGTCTCGATGGTCTCTGCAATGTACTCGGTAGATGTAGTCGGATGTTCTCCGTACACGGCGATCAGACGCTTGTGGCCAATGCGCCCTGCGACAACGTCGATTTCCTCCTTTAGCTCGTCCATCGTGAGCACACGGCGCTTCTGCGCGGAGTTCCCCTCACGGAAGCCGCAGTATCGGCAGCCGTTCACGCAAAGATTCGACATGTAGAGCGGCGCAAACATGACGATGCGGTTGTCATAGACCTTGCGCTTTATCCTGTCTGCGGCCGCGCGCATTTCCTCGAAGAGCGCGGGATCTGTGACCTGCATCAGAACGGCAGTATCTTCGGGCTGAAGCGTCTCGCAAGTAGATTCTGACTTGGCAATTATCTCCCGAACGCGTACTGGGTCAGCCGACTTGCCGTCAATCCCTGCAATGATGCTGTTGATACGCGCATCATCAACGAAGTGCCGCCCTCTCGGGAGGTACTTGTCAATTTCCGCCTGTACTACAAAGCGGGCGCGGTAATCCGCCGCGTCGCTGAATTTTCTGATACTTGTGCAATCCGCCATTGAAAACCATTCCTTGACTACAAGGTGTGTATTATACCATTTCTTGCCCACGCTTGCCGCAGCCATTCATCAGGAAACCGCCTGACGCTGACTCGCTATATAAATGACCGCGCGCGCGTATATATTGGCGTCGACTTTGCCCTTTGGGCCAAAAAACACGCCAGAATGGCCGAAAAATATTCAATGGATTGAAACGCAAAAGTGCAGCCTTGCACTCGCGAAAGTGCAAGGTAGCACTTCGCGCAGTCAATGGTTGCGCTTTCGCGCATCCATTCATTGACTCGAAAAGCCACATTTTGGGGGTGTCCGCCGCTATTCCACCGTCACGTCCCACGGGCCGGCGGCGGGCTTCTTCACGGACGCCTGGCCCACTCCCTTCGGCCCGTCGCCCTCGTCGATGAAGACGCCGGTCACGTTAACCGTGTACTTCTTCAGCTTCGGCGCCTTGCCGGGCTTCGTGGCGGCCTCGTTCGTGGCGTAGAGCTTGAACGAGCCCTTGAACATGCCCGTCTTCGGCGCGTATGTGAGCTTCAGGCCCGAGAGGTTCGGCTTCTTGGGGTCGTCGAGGCCCTGGAGCTCGTACCACGTCGCGCCGCTGGCCTTGTCCTTGACCTTCTTGTACTTGGGCGACGCCGCCTTGCCGGCGTCCAGTTTCTTGCCGCCGGTGACGGCGAGCGTCAGCTCGTCCGGGACCAGGTCCTCCAGCAGCTCGTACCCCGCGTCAAGCCGCGGCAGGGCGTCGATGCCGACGGTGAACGACATTGTCCCGTTCGGCAGCTTCTGCGGAATGTCCGCCTCGGCGACGTAGCTTCCGTCCGCGCCTTCCATTGTGAACGTGCCGTCAGCGGCAAGCGCAAGCGCCATGCCGCCGACGGGGGCCTTGAACGCGAGCGTGGCGGTTCCGCCTCCGGCGTCGACCGCGACGGCCTTCGCGGACGCCTTCTTGCCGTTCATCAGCGTTGCGGACGCGGATATCTTGACCGTGCCCTTCTTTTTGTCCATCTTCGCGGCCTTCACCTGCACCGTGCCCAAGATCGCGCCGTCCGCGCCGTGCAGCACCCCCATGGCCGCCTGCGCCTTGGCGTACGTCACGTCAAATGCTCCGGCGACGACTTTCGTCCACTTGGCGTAGAGCGTCCGCCCGGCGGACACCGTGACGCGCTGCCCGTCGGCGTAGGCCACGTCGCCGTCCGCGCTGGTCGCCCAGCCGGCGAACGCGTAGCCGGGCCGCGAGAACGAATTGGGGGCCAGCGCCTGCGCGACGCCGTTGGTGTACGCCTGCGCCGCCATCGCGCCGACGCCGCCGTTCGCGTTGAACGTAATCTGGCAGATGCTGGCGCGCCATTGCGCCGTGTACGTCACGTTGCCGGCAGGAACCGTCGCCGCAACGGCAGGCCTCCACCCAGTGAACGTGTAGCCCGTGCGCGTCACCGTCGGCGGCGTGATGGACGAGCCGTAGGCCATGGAACGGCGCCAGCCGCCGACGCCTCCGTTCGCGTCGAACGTCACCGTGTATCTGTTCGCCGTCCAGCGGGCGTAAAGCGAGACGGTTCCGCCTGCGGCAGCCGTCAGGTTGGACACGACCGCGCGATCCGCGTAGACAGCCGCAGCCGTCTCACCAGTCGCCCAGCCCGCGAACGCATGGCCCGTCTTCGTGAACGCGACGCCGTCAAGCGCCTTCGCCTCGCCGTACTCAAACGTCTGGTTGGGCATCGTCCCCCTGCCGCCGTTGGCGTTGAAACGCACCGTGTAGGCATGTGCTAGCCAGTGCGCGTAGAGTCCGCCGTCGCCGGACTGGACGAGACTCTGCGCCGTCACGCGCCGCCCCGTGCCGTTCGGCCCGGTGAACCACCCGCCGAACGTGTAGCCCTTCCTCGCCTTCGGCGGCGCGCCCGGAAGGGCGTCGCCGTACGGTGTGCCAACGATCAGTTCGAGGTTGGTCTCGACGCCGCCCGCCGAGAGGGTCACGTTCGCGATTTCCGCGACGGTGTTCGTCCAGGAGGGGTTCGTCTCGATCGGGGCGTTCGTGTCGAACACGATGGTCGCGGATGCTTTTATTATACTTCCGGGCACTGCATCCTCCCTCGCGCGCACACGGTAGCGGACATATCCTTCGCCGCGATGTGTTTCGTCGTTCGGCGGCAGGAAGCCCGCCGCAGGATCGTCAGGATAATTATCCGCCGTGGCCGGATCGATGATGCGCAAATGCCAATCGACCGCTTCCTCCGAATGCGATATCTCTGTCCTTATGCTGTAGTTGGTGCCGGACACTTCACATGTTGATACACCATCATAGCACTCGTCTAGAGTGTGATCAAGCCAGTCTCCGCAGGATACGCCCAGCGACTTGAACGTGTTCCAGTCCAGACCGTCGTCTTTGGGAAGCGTCACGTACACGTCCAGCGCAGCCGCCGTGGCATTCGTCATGTTCTCGAAGTATATAGTGAAATCCATCCATTCCCCACTTCTCACAAAACGCGCCGCTCCGATTCCATCAGGGCCTCTTATCTCGTTAGGATCGCGGGATTGATACAACGTGACGGATGCCGCAGCGCAAGCATTGCTGTACGTGGGCTTGAAAGAACCGCCGCAGCAAAGCGGATAGACATTGAAATTGCGCGCCTTGGCGAGAAACGCCTCGGTCATTCGCTTGATGTTGCCGACACTGTCCCGCTTCCTTTCCTGCGCTGCAAGATAACGCTGGTTGGCGTCCGCGATGTCTTTGCCTTTCTCCCACGCCTCGCTGACATTCTTCTGGAAGTCGCCGAGGAAGCCTATGACTTTAAAGGCGTTGTCCATCTTGTTCATGAACTTGGCGGCTTTGGCCACATTGCCGTGAATACGGACTTTTTTGCACCTTCTTGCGAGTTGGTCTGCGTATTGCTTCAATATCGCGGCCTTGACAAGGATGTCGGCTATGCTTGTCGCTGTCGAAATGTCGCGAATGGTCGCACCTATGGCATCGGCGGTATTTTTAATCGTCAGCAATTCGCCTGCGTCCCCTGCCGAATTATCGATCAAAAACTCATCAATGGCCAAACAGAACTCAATTATTGCTTTTTCGACAGCCTTTAATTTCATCTTATTTATTTTTCCTGAAACTGCCTCGAAGAACAACTTCTTCAATTCTTCAGCCGAAACTTCGCCGAGATATTGAAGTCCCTGCATATACGGAAGCATCAATCCTTTGAGACTCGCATTCGCCTGGATTTCCTCCATGCTGACGAGGAATGCAAAGAAGTTCTCCCTTTGCCGCAAGTCTGCACGGTATTTCGCAATGTTATGCGAACAGTTGTATGGTGCCGCCGGCGCTTCAACAGTATAGGCCGTGTACAAGGAATTTGCGTACGCAAGCCATGCGTCGAAATCATTTGACGCCGGTGTCCCGGTCTGTCGCAAGAGGACTCCCGCCTTGCGCAGATTCCGGACGGGAACAGCCGAAACTTCATACGAGGCGTCCACAGGCGCGATGTCGCATCTAACCGTACCCTCCGCTTCGACCTCCACGATTTCATGCTGCGTATAGGTTGCGAAGTTGGTCGTCAACAACTCGACGGAATAATACCCGGCCGGCATGCCTGATACCGAATACCGGCCCGTTTCATCCGGAGATACAAGCCACTCACGCGTCACGCCTACGATCCATACGGGAACACCGGCGTCTTCCGCCGAACGCCCGGCCACCGTACCCTCGATGCTTCCTGTCGCAAGCGGCGTTGCATAAAGCGACTCCGGCGCAGCGTCTTCGTCTACCAGCATCGTCATGGCATCTTTCCAGTTGCCGTCCGCCTGGACATCCACGGCATACATGCCGGCAGGCAGACCGTAAAAGCTCCATTCCGTAGCGGATCGCGGCACTGCGCGGCAAACCTCCATCGTTTCGTCATCCCTGGCCGTCACAGACACGACATCCGCACCAGGGTCCACCACAATCGTCCCGCACAACTCTCCCATCGTTTGGATATCCAGCTTTGAATCGCCTCCCGCGATAGCATCCACACTTTCGGTTTCGGCGGGCGCGTCCAGAATCCACGTCCCCGCCGCCGGGACTTCCACCTCGTATCGTCCGCAGGCATCCGTAAACGTCTCGACGCGCACCTCTCCGTTCGTGAATGCTAGCGAAGCATTGACGGCGGGCGCGCCGTCAGGCAAATGCCACCATCCATAAACCACGCTGACCTGCTCGCCTGCGTTCAGCCTCTCAGCCAACTCACGGACAGCCTGGAAACAGGTCGCATCTCCGCCTCTTGTCGAGATGCGCCGGGCCGCCGCGGCCATGTCGCTCAAGTACATATCTCCATCCGTCCACGCCGGAGGACACGGCTTGTTGTCCCATGACGTCTTCAATGTCAGCCTCGCCGCACCTTGGTACACTACGGCAAACTCGACTCGCCGCCTTTCACCCGGCATGATCACGTCGGCGCTTCCTTGCGATCCCGCCCCGAAGAACTGCAACCCGGAATAGCCGGTCGAATCGTCGGGATAATACAATCTGGCGCCGGTGTCGGCCGCTATCTGCAACACAGGCGCCGGTACGTCCGCCGTGCCATCGTTCCCGTATTCCACCGCACATACATACCGTTTCCCGTTTCTCACGCCGGAGGGTGTTTCCAGCCTTGCAAACGGCTTGCCGACGCCCGGAACACTGCCGACTGAAATCGCGGACTCGATCTCCTTTGCCTCATCGCCTCGGCGCAATACGACATCGTACGATTCCCCGGCAACAAGCAACGAACAGTCGACGAAAAACACCAGCGTCCGCCCCGACAGGTGCGCATCGACAGGAAGCGTCTCGTCCCCTTTGCGCAGACTTGCCGTCACGTTGTCGTCAAATCCAGCGCCTTCTATCCGAACAACAGCAACGCCGTCACACGGGATCTCGGACGGCGACACGTTCGCAACAACCATCTTTTCCGACAAGATCGAAATCGCGAAATCTCCGGATTCCGTTCCGCCTTCCAATACGATTTCCACCGGCTTCCCCGTATCGGGAACAGAAAGAAATGCGATTCCACCGACACCAACCGTCGCTGTGGACAACACCCCGGAAGAACCTTCATGCCGTATGGTCACACCAGTCCCGGCGGGTGCTTCTACACGGAGAATTCCACCGATTCCAGATGTGAATCTGCGGACGACAGACGCCCCCGACGCAAGAGATCCCGTCACAGCCTCCCCGTCAGACACGTCTATGACCCCTACGTCGATGTGGCTCTCGGATACCGCCACATTGTTAGCGTAAGACGCCCCCTCGACAATGTCACGATTGCTGTTGATTGCAACTCTGACAAAAAACACACCTCCCGCATTTGGAGCGTCAACATCGGCCGAAACCCGGATTTCGCCACCGGAAACGATTCGATCCATCCGTCTTACGATGCGGCTGGCAACAACCGCATTCGCATCGGAAACAAACTCTATTCTGTCATATCGCTCACCAACAGCATCCGCAGTGCCAAAATTCTTGATTTTCCATGTCACCGCAACGGGTTCCCCTGCCACGGCGGTTTCTGAAACCGCAACCGACACTGCCGCGAGATCGACATCTGCTACCATGTTGCGCGGCATGACCTCGCAGATGCCGACATCCGGATATTTGCCGCCGGCGTCAGCAACGCCTGAACCTGTGGAGGAAAGCATGTTCTGCCGCGTCTGACCATAGTAGTCCTTGGCCGGAGCGACCGAGCCGTCGCCTGCGTCCACGCACGGCGAATTCGCTGCAATGCGGAAGTCCCCGTGCTCGGAATCTATGAAGAGAGGATTGGCGAACACCACCCCGTTCGGGACCGATATCGCGTCACCATAAGCGACGCAATTTGCCCACGATGCAGAACCGTAAGCATCGCACTTCCACACGATAGAGTTCTTGATTTCTCCAGACGCCGCTACCGTATTACACTTGGAGATAACGCAGTTCACAAGCTTCACACCACCATCAATGCCAGTCCGGGCATCTTCAAGCACACAGTTTTCTGCTTTTACCGTTCCACCCGATCTATGGAGGAGTCTGAACAGCGACTGCTCGAGCGTGCTGCCGTAGAGCGCCGTCGTGCCGCCTGTCGTCCGAATAATTGCATCGCCTTGGTTCGTATATTCGCCATATCCTCCATAGCGAAGCTTCACGTATTCAAATTTGATTGTGCCGCCACTGTTCCTGATTTCCTCCCAATCTCCCGCCTGGGCATACGTCTTCTGTCCGTCGCCGTTCGTGTCGCCGCCGTGCGTGTCGTCCTTGATGGACGTGAACACGACAGGAGAAGAACGCGTACCTTGCGCGTTCAATGTCGCGCCGGCGTTCACGGTGAGCGAGACGCCCGGATTGAACTTGATCACCGTCCCCGGCGCGATGTCGAGCGTCGCACCGCTGGCGAGAGTCAAGTTGCCGGTCACATGATAGACCTGACGCGCGCGCCAGACGTTGTTCCCGGTCAGCGTGCCGCTCGTCGCGATCGGCGCGGAGTAACGGTACTCCGTCGCGTCGCTGTCAAGGACGTTCGCCGCGACGGTGTACTTTCCGTATTCCGGCTTCGTCTCGTCGCCGTCGCCCATCGTGTCGCCGCCGACCGTGTCGTCCGCGATGTGCGTGAAGATAACGCCCTCCGCAATGCAGACGCCGCCTGACGCAACAGCAAGCGAACTCCCCTCCGTGAACTTCACCACCGTCCCCGCAGGAATCGTCAACACGCCGTTCGTCGCCACGGCGAGCGTCCCGTCGATGACGTAAGTCTTCTCTTTGCGCCATGTCACCTCGCCAGCGAGCGTTCCCGAATACGTCTGCACGCCGTAACGGTATTCCGTCGCAAGGTCGTCCCGTACGAAGCCTGCGACCATGTATGCGTTTTCCTCCGGTTGCGTCGCGCTTCCGTCGCAAAGCGTGTCGCCGCCGGCCGTGTCGTCGTGGATGCTGGTGAACACGACGCCTTCGGCAATGACGATCCCGCCCGCCTCGATTTTCAGCACCTTGCCGTCAAGGAACTTCACCACGGATCCCGGCTCGATCGTCAACGTCGCGCCGTCGGCGACAGTTACGTCGCGCGAAACGACATGGACTTTCCCCTGGCGCCACGTTTCATCCTCTCCGATCGTCCCGTCGTGCACAAAGGCGTTGTTCAGTACCATGAACTGCACCGTCAAGGTCTCCCCGCCGGATTGGTGCGTGAGCGTATGCACCCCCTCTCCCTGCGGATGCCACTCGAACTCGCCTTCTTCGACCGCATTCGAAAGCAGTCGAACGCCATCGACGGCCACTTCGCAGCTCGCCGAACCGCCCCATCGAGGCGAGAAGCCGATGCGTTCAACTTCATGCGCCACGTACGGCCCGTCTTCCAGCCAGAGCGTCCCCGTCGCGCCGAACGCGCCACCCACGCCGAACGCGAACTTGAGGTAGCGGTACTGCGTCGCCGCATCGTCCACGACGTTCCCCGCGATGGCGTACTCGCCCATCGCGGGCACGGTCGCGTTGCCGTCGCCCAGCGTATCCCCGCCGGAACTCTCGAAGTCGTCGTTCACGTGCGTGAAGATGATGCCCGCCGCGACGCACGTCCCGCCCGCAGCGACCTCCAGCGACGCCCCCGGCATGAACTTCACCACCGCGCCGCGCGCCACCGTCAGCGTCGCGTTCGAGGCGACGCACAGCGTTCCGTCGATCAGGTGCGTCTTGTCTGCGGACCAGTCCTCGTCCGCCGAAATCTCACCCGTGTGCAGCACCACGCCCACGCCCAGCACGACGAGCCGCGCCGTGTACGTCTCGCCGCCCGCCGTGTGCGTCAGCACGTGGCACCCCACGCCCGGCGGCGTCCAGGAGAGCGTCCCTTCTTCGACCGCATTCGAAAGCAGTCGAACGCCGTCGACGGCAACTTCGCAGCTCGCCGCACCGCCCCAGCGCGGCGAATACGCGACCGCCTCGCTCTCCTTCGCCAGCAGCGTACCTCCGCGCAGGTCGAGCCAGCCGGAACAGCACACGTTGGAGCTGACCCCCGGAATCAATCCCGCTTGGGACGGCTCGTCAGTCTCTTCGCCGAACGCGAAAACCGCCGCGAATGCGCAAGCGATCAACAGTCGTTTTCTCATAGCAGCCTCGTTTGAATTCTCGAGACAGTCCCACTCTTCACAACCCGCCGGCAGCAGCCGACATCTCGTCATCAGGAAGGACGACTACGCGAAAACCCCACTCCGCCGAATAATAAGTGCGGAAACGCATTTCTCCGTACACACCGGAGGAGTTGCTACCCTGTTGATAAAAATAAGGTTCACCTTGTGGGGCGGTATAATTTCGTTCGTCGCCATACCCGCTCGCGTTCGAGCAACAAGTTCTCAAAGAGGAGCGTTGCCATTGCGCCGATGTCTTCCAGTTTCCACCGCGCATCACGCGAAGTTTGGCACTGCCCGTTTTGTTATATCTGGAACTTGTTTGAAAACTGAACGTCGTCCCGGCAGCAGGGCCGGCCGGATCAATGGCATCTTCACGCCCCAAATCCTTAACCAGCCAGTCGCGGCACCATTCAGAGACGTTGCCGACCATATCATACAATCCCCAGGCGTTCGGACTGTAGGAACCTACGTCCGCGCTCGTTGTCCCATCACCCCGACCATCGTTTTTCGTTCCGGCATACCGACAGATTTCCTCAAGATTGTCGCAAGTTCCGACAGCGGTGAGATTTTTGCCGTTGTTCAACGCGGAGACAGTCCCCGCTCGACATGCGTACTCCCACTGGGCCTCGGTGGGCAAATCAAAACAAAGGCCTGTTTTCTTTCTGATTCTGCCCATGAATGAGCTCGAGTCGACAAGGCTGTTTGCCGGCCAACTCGCCCCGTTTCCCGCACCGCGAATCTCATTGTAGGTCATATATCCGCGAGGTTTTGCGCCCGTACCACTTCCAGTAATCAATCCGTACTGTCCGGCGGTTATTTCAAACACACCCATATAAAAGGGCTTTGTCAATGTGACCTTGTGCTGCGTCTCGATGCATTCGTAACCGCAATTGTGCCCCACCTCGTCTTCGGGGCTGCCCATGAGGAACGTCCCGGCGGGGATGAAGCGCAGCACGAGTTTCTCCGTCTTGTACTCGTCCGTCCAACCGCCCTCCGGCGGATCGGGCAGGAAGGAGTACGCGAACTCCGTCGCGTTCGTGCCGCCGGAGAGATCGACGACGAGATAGCGCATGTCGCGCACGTACGCCTGGACGCTGATCGACACGTTGTCGGAAATCTCGCCGGGATTGTCGGCGCGGGCATCCCAGACAAGGCGCGACGAGCCGCTCTTCACAACGGGATCGGGGTTCTTCGTCGTGTCGCCGTCCACCCAGATTGTCTTGACCGTAAGCGCACGATCCTTCACGTTGTCCCACGCCGCGACATAGACGGCGAGATTCGTCACCGGGTCGCTGCACGCGATCTTCGCGTCAATGTCCACCAGTCCGTTCCATGGATACCTCTGCCGGAACTTCACGCTTTCCACGATCACCGACGGCGGTTCAGGACGTTCGAGTGCGAGACATGACGCTGACATCAACATACAAGTGCCAAATGCCAACAAAGCCGACCTCATTTGCGTCTTCATCGTTTTTTCCTTTCTTTCATCCCTTTGCGGCGCAATGGGAACATCACGCCTAGATTTCAGAATCGGCGTTGGGAATGGACGCCTCCTACGATGCATCAGATGAGGTGCTTAGGAAACCTTCAAAGAAACACCGAAGGAGGCAAGCCTGCTTTTGAGGGCAGGACCCTTCGATGCGCCTTTGAGTCAAGGTTCCTAAGCTTTCATCTGACGCGTCCCAAACGTGGCTGAGGTTACTACCTTTCACCTCTTCCACGCGGGAAATCTAGTGCTCCATATCAGGGCAAGCCACCCCGCCCATCAACGAAACGCGCAAATTATACCACAACCCCCGTCCAGCCGTCAAATCGGCGGGCGAGCTTTTTTCGCGCTATTCATCCGAATTTCCCGTCTCCGCAATCACGAGAATAAATGTCGTGACTGATGGTCGAAAACTAGGTGATTTTGATATAATATACGGCATGAAAACAACTGTGCTTGTAATTCTAACTTTTGCCGGGGCTGCTGCATGCTCCGCAGCGGAACTATTCAACGGAAAAGACCTCGCTGGATGGACATCGGTCGCAGATCATGACGTGACCGGCGGATATGTCGCAGCAGAACCTACGTGGGCCGTAGTAAACGGCGCCATTCGCACAACGGGAACTCCGTTCGGCTACCTGCGCACAAAACGTGCTGACTTCGCAAACTTCAAACTGACGCTCGAATACCGTTGGTGGCGACCAACGGCCCGTTCCAACTCTGGCGTGTTCCTACGCCTTGCGTCCGAGACTGGTTCATTCATTCCCAAATGCTACGAGAACCAGCTTGAGCCAAAAAGCGTCTGCTCTATATTTGCGTTGGGCGGTTCGGTGCTCGACGGCGTCGCGCCGAGAAATCCGTACGACTCCGCAAATGCTCTTTCGGGAATCGCCGCCGTGCCGGCGAAGGCACCTTCGGCAGAAAGGCCGTTCGGCGAATGGAACACTCTTGAGATAGATGTTAACGGCGATGAGATCGTCTCTCGCCTCAATGGCACGGAAATGAACCGCGTAACAGGCGTAACAACAAGGAAAGGCGCGATTGCCTTGCAGTCAGAAGGCGGAGCTGTCGAGTTCAGGAACATCCGCCTCTCTAATTCTCGAGAAGGCCAATAGCATCTCTTCCAGTTTTTCAAGCGACTTGACACCTGGCGATGTTTCGATAGAACTGTTGACGTCAAGCACGTCTGCACCAGTAGACGCAGCTGCCAGCACGTTATCAGCGGAAATTCCACCGGCAAGAACGACGCGTCGACCGAGGCGTTTGAACTCTTCAACATAGGTCCAGTCGGCAAGTCGCCCCGTGCCGCCTGTCCTGCCGCCGTCGCGTCCGTCAAGAAGAACCGCATCAGCGGCATCATCCATATCTGCGCCATCGGCAAGCTGCCACACCTCAAACCCCGCGTCTTTCAGCGCTGCAGATGCGCCGTGCGACTGTCCGCCATGCAACTGCACAACATCGAGCGGAACAGACTTAGCAACCTTCGAGATGCTGTCGACCGTTCCGCCGACAAACACGCCCACTACCTTTGGCGGTTGCCTGCGCCCACTGGCTGTACGGGCAGATGCCGCAATTGAACGTGCAGTTCCGACGGACACGCGTCGCGGCGATGCGGCGGCAAAGACAACTCCAACGTAGTCTACGCCCCGCTTCGCCGCTTCCGCCGCAAATGTCGCATCAGTGATGCCGCATATCTTGAGTCTCGGCGTCATGGCAGTATCTCGCCCTCTAGAACTCCTTTTTCACCAAGTCGCCTGACGAGCGCTGAGCCTACGATGTACCCGTCGGCGTGTCGGGAAACAGAGTCTGCCTGCGCACGTGTCGAGACGCCAAAGCCGGCAGCAACGGGAATAGGCGACACCTTGCGAATCGCCTCAAGCCGCGCCGAGAGGTCTGCCGGTAGCTCCGTACGCGCACCAGTCGTGCCCTTTACGGTTATGACGTACAGGAAGCTGTCGCCGACGCCCTCGGCACTCGCGGCAACTCTGTCGATCGGCGTATTCGGAGCAATGAGCGGAACATATCCTATGCCGTGCGGACGCAGCTCGGCAATGAGTTCTTCGCGTTCTTCAAGTGGGAGGTCAACAATAAGCACGGCATCTATGCCTGCATCTGACGCTGCCTTCGCGAATGTGCCAAGTCCCATAGAGAACACAGGATTGTAGTAAGAGAACAACACAATACCGGTATCAGGGTGCTTGGCGCGCAACCTTCCGGCGAGTGCAAGCACATCTCTCAGCCTAACGCCTTGTCGCAGGGCTTCGTACGCCGCGCTTCTAATCACACCGCCATCGGCAAACGGATCAGAAAACGGCACACCCAGTTCCAGAACGTCGGCACCGCCGGCGACAAGCGCATCCGCCGCTGCCTCGCTCTTCTCAAGTGTAGGATAGCCTATTGTAAGATATGCCACGAACGCACCACGTCCCTGCTTCTTGGCATTTGCAAAAGATTCAGCAATTCTATTCATATTATACCCCTGTTATTTTATGATTTCTGCGTTTACTTTCCCTGTGCCGCCTTCCACCTCATTACGTTTTCCATGTCCTTGTCGCCTCGTCCAGAGAGGTTAACGAGCAGTATTGCATCCTTGGGCAGTGTAGGTGCGCGCTTTATCGCTTCAGCTACGGCATGGCTCGACTCAAGCGCGGGTATGATTCCCTCGAACCTGCAGAGCGCATCAAATGCGGCAATGGCCTCGTTGTCGGTTATTACAGAATATTCCGCTCGTCCGATGTCATGCAAATGGCAGTGCTCCGGTCCGACGCCTGGATAGTCCAGCCCGGCTGAAACAGAATATGTGTCGATTATGTTGCCGTCGTCCGTCTGAAGCAGCATTGTCTTCGCGCCATGCAGCACACCAAGACGTCCACCGTTTATCGATGCGGCATGCTCTCCGGTTGAAAGCCCCTTCCCGCCAGCTTCGACGCCGACCAGCTTTACGGCTGGATCGTCCATGAAGCCCGCGAAAAGCCCCATCGCATTCGATCCTCCGCCTACACACGCTATCGCCTGATCAGGAAGCCGTCCGTATCGCTCAAGGCACTGGCGACGAGCCTCGTCGCCTATGACGCGCTGGAAGTCACGAACCATCTCTGGATATGGCGCAGGGCCGGCTACCGTGCCAATTACGTAGAATGTGTCGTCGCAGTTAGTGACCCAGTCGCGCAAGGCCTCGTTCATCGCGTCCTTCAGGGTGGCGCTGCCTTCCGTTACGGCGTTTACCTTCGCTCCAAGCATCTTCATGCGCTCAACGTTCGGCGCTTGGCGCTCCACGTCTATTGCGCCCATGTAAACTTCGCACGGCATCCCTAGAAGCGCAGCGACTGTTGCCGTCGCAACTCCATGCATGCCAGCACCAGTCTCTGCGATAAGGCGCTTCTTGCCCATTCTCTTGGCAAGCAGCGCCTGGCCGATGGTGTTGTTCACTTTGTGTGCACCGGTATGATTGAGGTCTTCGCGCTTAAGAACTATCCTTGCTCCGCCCAGACGTGCGGAAAGGCGCTTTGCCTCCGTAATCGGAGACTCACGCCCGACATAGTCGCGCAGTATCTCATGGAACTCCTGCTGGAACTCAGGATCTGCCTTGGCAGATGCATATGCGGCTTCAAGCTCATTGAGCGGAGCCATAAGCGTTTCGGCGACATATTGTCCACCGTATATTCCGTAATGTGATTTCATGGTAGTTATTGGTTGATTATTAGATGTTCATTAGTTCTACGAGCTTGGAGGCAGGCGACTTTGCACGCATAAGCGCCGTGCCAACGAGAAAGCCATCGGCACCTGCGTCTTTAGCCCGAGCAATCGCCGCTGCATCATGCATGCCAGATTCCGCAATTCGTATGCACGACCTCGGGATGCAACCTATGAGACGCTCAAGAAGCGTTACATCGGTAGAGAAATCCCTTAGGTTGCGGCAGTTGACGCCTATCATTCCCGCTCCTGCGTCGACGGCACGCAGTATCTCGTCTTTGTCATGCGTCTCGACCAATGCGCGGAGGCCCATTTCGCGGGCCAATCCGAGAAGGTCGGCAAGAGTCGAGTCGTCAAGTACAGCCGCAATCAGCAAAACAGCGTCGGCACCGGCTGCACGAGCCGCAGCGACCTGATAGCGCGTGGTTACGAAGTCCTTGTACAGAAGCGGCAAGGATGTCGCGTCACGCACGGCAGATAGATACGCCTCGTCGCCAAGAAAGCGGTGCGGTTCGCAGAGGACCGAAAGCGCTGCGGCGCCTGACGCCTCCAACTCCCGCGCAAGGGCAACGGGACGAAAATCTTCGCGAATCATTCCTTCAGAAGGCGACGCCCGCTTAAGTTCGGCGATCACGTTTACGCCGTCCTTGAGAAACGCCGTAGCGAAGTCGCGTGGCGATGGAGCCGCCGCCGCCAAACGCATCATATCCGGCATGGAAACAGCCTTTTCCCGTTCAGCGGCATCGGCACGGCGAAGTTCTGAGAGTTCTTGCAGTATGTTTTTCATGCTTTTGCCGTCTCAATGAGCTTTGAGAGTTTTTCCATGGCGCGACCAGAGTCAATCGACTCGCAAGCGAGCGCTATAGCCGTCTTGTAGTCAGGCGACTTGCCGCCAACCAGTATTGCCGCGGCAGCATTCTCCACTGCCGCCGCTCGATAGGCTCCCTGCTCCTCGCCGCGCAGCACCGAAAGAAGAATCTTCGCGTTTTCCTTCGCATCGCCGCCCTTTATGTCGGCAGTCGCATGGTGCGAACCGTATGCTGCGCCGGCGTCCAGCAAAGTATTCTTCACAACACCGTCTTCAAGAGACGACACGAAAGTAAAGCCGCCGGGACTTATCTCGTCAAGGCCGCCATCGCCCGATACAATCATCGAGCGCACGGAACCCAACCGCCGAAAGGTCTCGGCGAAAGTCATGGCCAACTGCTCGCCCGGAACTCCAATCACCTGCCTGCGCGCACCTGCCGGGTTTGTAAGCGGCCCGAGCAGGTTGAATAGTGTGCGAAAGCCAAGCGTCCGACGCACAGACGCAGCAAAGCGCATTGCCGGATGAAACTCCTTTGCAAACAAAAAGCCAACTCCAGCCTTGCGGACGCATTGCGAAACGGTTGCAGAATCAGCACCAAGGTTGTATCCCAGCTCTGCGAGAACATCAGCCGAACCGCATGCAGATGTCGATGCTACATTGCCATGCTTCGCGATGGCAACGCCAGCGCCAGCAGCGATAAACGCCGCAGTCGTGGACACGTTGAACGTGCCTGCGCCATCGCCTCCTGTACCGACGATATCAACTATGTCCTCATCGGCAAGGTCCACTTTCACCCCTGCCGAACTCATCGCCCTCGCAGCGCCGGCAAGCTCATCCGCCGTGACAGGATTCTTGGCGAACGCCGTCAGGAACGCCGCAAGTTCCGCCTCGCCCACTTCGCCCGACATGACTGCGGAGAAAAAACCTTCGGCCTCTTCCTCGCTGGGCGACGCACCTTCCAGCCCGCGCAGCAGTATTGCACGGCGCACAGATAGCGGTGCGCTACGCTTCGGACGGCGTCCAGTTGCAATCGCAAGCAGATTCGCAAGCTGGCGGGCACCCTGCGATGTCCCGATGGACTCTGGGTGATACTGCACGCACTCTATGGGCAGCGACTTGTGCCGAAGGCCCATTATCTCGCCGTCCTCGCTTTCGGCGGTAATCTCAAGGCAGCCTGGCAAAGTTGCACGGTCAACAGCCAGCGAATGGTAACGCATTGCCTCAAAACCTTGATCAAGTCCAGCAAAAAGCCCCTTCCCGTCATGCCTAAGTCTGCTCGTCTTGCCATGCATCAACCGTTTGGCTGGAACAATGCGCGCACCAAATGCCTGAGCAATCGACTGATGCCCAAGACACACGCCGAACAGTGGCACCTTCCCGGCAAATTCGCGTATTGCGGCAAGCGTCACTCCTGCCGAATTCGGATTCCCCGGACCTGGCGAGAACAGTATCGCTGATGGAGCGAGCGCAGCGATTCCAGCAATGTCTATTTCGTCGTTGCGCACTACCTTCATGTCGGCGCCAAGTGCGCCAAGACCCTGAACGAGGTTGTACGTGAAAGAATCATAGTTGTCTATTACAAGTATCATGGCTAATACCCTTTTTTACAGTTTCTCGGCGAAACGAACCGCCTCAAATGCAGCCTTTGCCTTGTTAATCGTCTCGTCATATTCTCTGTCCGGATCAGAGTCTGCAACGATCCCTGCCCCGGTACGGAGAGTGAGCGTTCCATTCTCAAGCACGAGTGTTCTGATCACGATTGCAAAATCCATGTCACCAGTGAACGAGAAGTAGCCCGCCGCTCCGCCGTACACTCCGCGCGGCGACTTCTCAAACTCCGCAATGAGCTGCATAGCTCGCACCTTAGGCGCCCCAGAGAGCGTTCCTGCGGGGAACGCCGCCTTAAGCAAATCAACGGCATCGCGCCCAGCGGCAAGTGTCCCACGTACATTGCTGACAAGATGCATTACATGCGAATAACGCTCTACATGCGCATATCGCTCTACCTTGACACTGCCGATTTCCGAAACTCGGCCAAGGTCGTTGCGTCCAAGATCCACCAGCATTACATGCTCGGCACGCTCCTTCTCGTCTGCCAACAGCTCTCGCTCAAGCGCAGCATCTTCCGCTGACGAAGCGCCACGTGGACGCGTCCCGGCAATTGGCGCCGTGGATGCGATACGCCCAGAGAGCTTCACGAGTTCCTCCGGCGACGACCCAATGAGCGTCTTCGAACCCAATCGCAAAAAGAAATTATATGGTGATGGATTTACCATGCGCAGTGCACGATACAACGAAAGCGCCGAAACACTCGTATCGGCAGTGAACTTTTGCGAAGGCACGATCTGTATAACCTCGCCTGCGCGAATCGCGTCCTTGCACTTGCTGACAATTGCCCTGAATTCTTCGCGCGTCATTTCGGGCTTGAACTCGCCAGTATGCGACGACCCGCCGTTCCCGATTCGCTCTGCGGCGAAGCGGGCAATTGACTCGGCGCTCAGCAGCCTGTCATATACGGAGGCAATCCGTTCACGCGCAGCGGCAAAAACTTCGCCCAACGACGGAGCAGACTTCACGTCGACAACAACTACTACCATGACTGTATCGCGCACATTGTCGAAAACCAGCACAGTACCGCACATGAGAAAAGCCGCAGAGGGCGTTCCTGCTTCGGTGCGCAATCCTACACTTGGTTCAAACGACTTCACTGCATCATAGGCGACGTATCCAACGGCTCCCCCCTGAAAAGACGGCAATTCCGGAACCGCCTCGTATTTAGCTGCAGCAAGCTCCGCACGAACCTTGTCGATCGCTCCATCGCCCTCGAACCTTGCATACGGATCAATTCCAAGGTACGAATAACGACCTCGCACCTCACCTCCCGACACACTTTCAAGCAGAAAAGCCTCCTCATCGTCGCCGAGGCGTGTGAGCGCTGCAACGGGAGTCTCGCGATCAGCAAGGAACTCCTTGAAAACCGCCACTCTGCCGGACCGTGCGGCTCGGCGCTTGAAATCTTCTTCTGATAATTCCTTTAGCATGTCTTTTTCCTTTCTTGACGTAAAAACAGGACGGGCCGACTCTCACTTGAGATTCGGCCCGCTTTGCACCTAGCATCTTCCTTGGAGACTACGCCGCGATGCTCACTGCGGAACCGAATCCACAGCGCCACCACCAGAAGTTGCTGAAGTATGCCTTGTTGTTCATTTGCGTGTATTGTACCAAAAACCGCTTTGCTAATTCGTAACGCAATGTTACGGATAAATACGCCTCCGTGCGCATACTATTTGATGCCAATCGTTGGCTCTGGCTTGTAGCTGTCTTTGAGCGAGCATGTGCGGTTGAACACCGGCGCCCCTGGCTTGGAATCGTATTCATCCGCCACGAAGTAGCCTGTACGCTCAAACTGGAAGCGATCTAGCCCCTTCGCCCCGGCAAGCGCCGGCTCGACATACGCCTTGACAACCTTCAGCGAATCAGGGTTCAGGTACTTGAGGAAGTTCTCGCTGCCGTCCTTCATCGGATCCTTCTCGGTGAATAGACGATCATAAAGACGCACTTCAGCCGTAACGCCAGTGGCGCAGTCAACCCAGTGGATCGTACCCTTCACCTTGCGCCCATCTGCCGCGTTGCCACCCCATGAATTCTCGTCCCACGTGCCGTGTATCTCGACGACCTTGCCGTCCGAATCCTTAACGCAGCCGGTGCACTTGAAGATGCAAGCTCCTCTTAGGCGCACCTCCTGGCCTGGAGCCATACGAAAGAACTTCTTCTCAGGAACCTCCATGAAGTCCGCGCGATCGATCCAAACCGCACCGCCGAACGGGATATTGCGGATGCCTGCCGACTCGTCCAACGGGTTGTTTGCGAGTTCGACATCGCGCGGACCGCCCTGCCAATTGTCTATTACGACCTTCACAGGATCAAGAACCGCCATGCGTCGCGTAGCTGTCTTGTTAAGCTCCTCCCGTACACACCATTCAAGCAGCGCAGGGTCGCTCTCGCTCTCTACCTTCGAAACGCCAATGCGGTCGCAGAACTCGCGTATCGCTCCTGGCGTGTAGCCTCGGCGGCGCATTCCGCACACCGTCGGCATGCGCGGGTCGTCCCAGCCAGCAACGCGCCCTTCCTGCACCATCTGAAGCAGCAGCCGCTTCGACATCACGGTGTACGTCAAATTGAGGCGAGCGAACTCGCGCTGCTGAGTGCGTATCTTCACGCCATTCCTGACTGGCAGTAGCCCCTGCTCGTCCATGCGGTCTACGACCCAGTCGTACAGCGGGCGGTGCACCTCGAACTCAAGCGTACACATAGAATGCGTGACGCCCTCAAGCGCATCTTCGATCGGATGCGCAAAATCATACATCGGATACACACACCACTTGTCGCCAAGGTGATAATGGGCGACATGGCGGATGCGGTAGATTACAGGATCCCGAAAATGGATGTTGGGCGAGGCCATGTCGATCTTTGCCCTGAGGCACCACTCCCCGTCTGCGTATTTGCCATCACGCATCTCGTGGAATATCTGGAGGTTGCGTTCCGGGCTGGTGTCACGCGACGGCGACGGCGTTCCCGGCTTCTCTGGAACGCCACGGTACTGCTTCCATTCATCTTGCGTAAGATTGCAGCAATACGCCTGCCCGCGACGGACAAGCTCCTCGGCTATTTCGTACATCTTGTCGAACATGTTCGACGCGTTGTAGAAACCTGGCTCGCCAGCGTCGCCTTCGCCAGACCACTGGAAGCCGAGCCAGTTGATGTCCTTCTTGATGTTCTCCGCGTACTCGTCCGACTCCTTGGTCGGATTCGTGTCGTCAAGCCGTAGATGGCATTCGCCGCCGAAGAGCTTGGCCATGCCGAAGTCGACGCAAACTGCCTTAGCGTGGCCGATGTGGATGTAACCGTTTGGTTCGGGCGGGAAACGCGTCACGACCTTGCCGCCGGTCTTGCCGTCGGCAACGTCCTTTTCAATCCACTGACGAAGAAAATGTCTCGAGGTGTCTGATTCGCTCATAGTGAAGCGTATTATACCAAAATTCAGACACCCCGATGACGATAAGTATTACGCCTTGCCGACAGAGCCGAACAAGCGCAGCTTCTCTGCGACGACCGCACGGATAGCCTCCACCCTCGCCTTGCGGGTGTCGAGGTAGTCCCACGTCACGATCTTGTCGCGGTTGTGCGCGTCGCATTGCTCATACATCGCACGCATGCCGGCGCAAACCATGTCGGTGTGGATGTTCATCTTGGCGACGCCACGGGCAATCGCATTCTTGAAGTCGTCAGCGGAAAGCCCAGAGCCTCCATGCATGACGAGAGGACACTTCACCGCCGCATTCAGTTCCGCGATGCGGTCAAGCTGAATGCAAGGCTTTGACTTGTAGACACCATGGGCATTTCCGACGGCGACGGCGAGCGCGTCCACGCCCGTCTTCGTCTGGAAGTCAACTGCCTCTTCGACAGTAGTGTACATGCCGTTCTTGTCGTCACCGTCTTGTGCGCTGCCGACGTGGCCTATCTCGCCTTCGATTGTCGCGCCGAACGCATGAGCGATCTTTGTGACCTCGGAGGTCTCTGCTATGTTGTCCGCATAAGGCTTCGCCGACGCGTCGTACATGACAGACGAAAAGCCCTCCTTGAGCGCCTCCATCGTCTTCTCGAACGTGAGGCCGTGGTCATAGTGGACCACCACCGGCACACTGGCCCTCTTCGCCGCCGCGACGAGCGCGGGTGCGATGAGCGGGAGGTCGCCGTATGGCAGCAGAACCTCCGCCGTGCCGATGATGATTGGACTCCGCAGCTCTTCGGCGGCCGAAAGAGCCGCCTCGAGCATGTCGGTGTCGTGCGTGTTGAAGAGGCCGACGGCATAGTGTTCCGCCTTGGCCTTCTTGAGTACCTGATCCAGATTGACTAACATTCCGTCGACCTTTCAACAATACTTTGCAAGAACGACGGCCTTAGTTCGCCTCGGCAACGAGCGGGCCGGCAAGTTCCTTGAGGAAGAAGAGACGGCCTGGAATAGTCGGAATCCAGCTGGACGTGATCCAGCGCGTCGGACCATAGCGGAGCGTCATCCAGAGCGACATGCCCTGCCACTGCATTCCGCGGCCAAACGTACCGTCGGCGCCGCCAATCGCGTAGTCGGCCTGGAACATGAGACCAGGACCCATCGTGTTCGCACGGCACGGCACGAGCGTCGTGCGGCTCTTGAACGAGGTCTGCGCATTCTGCTCAATGGTAAGAGGATGCAGCTGGACGGCAATGCGATACGGCTGCTTCTTCCACTCGGCGTCGGTCTTGAACTCGCCGCCAATCATCGGCTCCCAGAACGCAATGTGGCACATGCGGCCGATTCCGTAGACGAGAACGAGCTTCGCGCCGTCCTTCTTAAGAGCCTCGATCTTCTTCGGATATGTGGGCAGGTTCTTCTTCGTCGCGAAGTTGCGGTGGTCTACAGGAACGGTCAACTTGCCAAGAGGATTGTAGAACGCCTGTTCCATCGCATACTGGAAGCTGGCGTCGCCCACGAGCGTATTGCCCTTGGCATCGGCCCACTCGTCCATGTTGAAGCACCAGACATGCTCGCAGGAGACGTTCCATTCCTTGAGGAAGTACACGGCCCACTTGTACATGCCCATCGGCCCGACGGGGAGAATGAACGCGATCTTCGTTCCGGCCTCCTTGGCCTTCCTGATTTCGCTCGCGATCTCGTGCCCCATCTTGACCTCGAACTCGACGAGGTCGTTGCATTGCACGGGCTCAAACGCCTTGTTCCAGAACTTCTGCGGCTTGCAGACGTCTTCAGGCTTGTTCGAACAGCACTTGTCAATTTTCTTCATGTCCCAGCCAGCGGGATAGAAGCCCTCAAGGAGGGAACCCTTAACTGTAGAAGCAAAATCCATTCGGATGATCCTTTCTTTGTTGTTGATGGCATAATTATACCACAATTACGCAGAAAATGCCATTGCGCCATTGCGAAATGCGCGCCCAAACGGGGCGCGGCGAATCCGCCGCGCCCCGCGTTTAATCTGGCACCACATCCCGAACGCCGCCGGAACTGGCGCATATCTTCCCTCTTACTTTACCGAGATAACCATGCCGGCGACGTACGGCTCAAGGTTGCCGTTAGCGTCTTCACGCACTCGCATACGGTCTGCGCCGCAGCGGATGCGTCCGCGCTGTTCAGATGTAAGCCCTTCGATGCGCAACGTCGCTCCCTTGCCGAGATTGTCCGAGACGAGAAGGTTTGCGCCTGTGTCAAACGAGAACGACGAAAGCGTCAGTTTTGAGCCATTGCCAAGGTTGAGCGGCGCATCCTTCACCTTCGCCACGACCTCGCCTGTTGTGTTCGTCGTCCCTGCCGCCGTCTCAAGCGCACCG
>CACYCL010000199.1 GCA_902772905.1 uncultured bacterium
ACAATGCCCGACATTGCGGCGACAGCAGTCGTTCCCGCAAAGCAAAGTACTGAACGATACAAGTTTTCCATGGCGTTCTTTCTTTTGGTTGACTCCCCCGAAAACCTACCTTGGCTTTCAAGGAGATGCCGCGTATTATACAGAATAAGCAGAATACTGTCAACCAGGCATACCCGACAGGAACGCGTGGGCAAAACGTGACGCTTCAAAAGTTCAGCGGAATTCGACCTACTGACGGCGCGAAAAGCCGCGTAGTGAAGACCTAATATCAATACCTACATGGGACGGCGGCGGAAGCCAACCCCCTTCCATAGCTTCAGCACCATCTTGACGCTCTCTACGGCTATCGAGCCGGATATCTTAGAACAACCCGCTCGCCGATCCTTGAAAGTTATCGGCAACTCAACTATTGAAAAACCAGCCATCCACATCCTATGGTTCATCTCAAGCTGGAATGAATAGCCGTTCGACTCTATAGTGTCCAGCCCAATCTTCTCAAGCACCATCCGTTTGAAACACTTGAACCCCCCAGTCGGATCCTTCACTGGCATTCCCGTCACCGTACGTATGAATATCCCCCCGCATCTGGAAATCAGCCAGCGCCTAAACGGCCATCCAACGCACTTGCCTCCCTTCACGTAGCGCGAGCCGATCACGACATCGGCATCCACCGACAAAAGATCCTTCAACTTTTCCACTGGATGCGAGAAATCGCAGTCCATTTCGATTATGCGGTCGGCGCCTAGACGCATCGCTTCCTTGAAACCTGCGATGTAGGCGCGGCCAAGCCCTTCCTTCGCAGACCTGTGGAGGCAGTGTATGCGCACATTCTGAGCCGCAAGCCCATCAACTATCGCGCCCGTGCCGTCCGGCGAATTGTCGTCCACAAACAGCACTTCGCCCTCCGGCGGCAGATTCGCGAGCGACGCTTCGGCCATCGCGGCGACGTTTTCCTTTTCGTTGTAAGTTGGTATTACGACTACTGGCTTCATGCCGGCTCCTCGTTGCCACTTGCGCCGAAGACGGCACGGGCCGTTGCATGATCTTCGCCGTCCGCGGAGAATACGCGCATATAGGCAAACCCATCCACCTCGGTCGTCTCGACTCGCACATCGTCACCGGCCAGCGTCTCAGATCGGAACGCTATTTCCATCTCGCTTGGGCACGCGCTTTTGCACGGTTCCAGCATCCATTCTACATAATGCGCGTTGTTGACATGTCCGTTGAGGTCAATATGAGAGCGCTGCGCACGGAACAAGGCAAACTTCTCGGAGGATGCGGCGTTTGACGCTGGGAACTTAAATCGTGAAAACGGATCCGTGCCCAGCACAGGCACGTCGGCGGGGTCTGCGGCGGCGAACACATCCTTGGGAACAGGCACGAGCTGGCGCGTCGCAAGGTTGATGAGCATCCATTCGCTGGATGCGACACCGAGCACCTCGCCTGATTCGCCCTTGAGCTCGAAGTCGCGCCATGCCACCACCCTGCGCCCCCCACGTGGGAACGTCTCTACGGTGACGACATCTTCCCATGCAGGATAACGACGCATCTTGACTACAATACGCGTAAGCACCCACGATATGTCCACGCCCTTCGCGGCGAAGTTGGATCGCGAGAAGCCAAGCGACTCCGCGTTGAGAGATGCCGCCTCCTGCAGGAGGTTGCAAATGGTCGGCAGCGTGGCGCGCCCGTCCGGGCCGCACTCGTATGTTCGTATCTGAAATCTGTATGTGCCTTTCATCGTCCGCATTATACCAATTTCTCCCCTCGCACGGCAAGCACGGACATTTTGTCGCTCATCTGTGCCAGAATGTCGCGTGTATGTCGCTGTTTCTGAGCTGCGCACGATTGGCACGGCCTCTGCATCACCGAGGGCGTTGCAAAAGAAAGGAAACCAAGACATGAATACGATAATGAACATTGATCCGTGGAGCTTTCTGGACGACCTGCTCGACACATCGAGCCGCACCTTCCAGACAATGAGAGCGCGCGCCGCCGGACGGTTCCCGCCCGTGAACGTGTTCTTGGATGACGATGCCGTCATCGTCGACCTCGAGCTCCCCGGGCGCACCGCGAAGGACGTGGAACTGACGCTGGAGCCAGAGGCCGTCGTCATCGCCGACAAGCCCGCCGTAGAAGAGGGCAAGGAACCCGCACGGCCCGCATGGAGCCGCAGACTCGACTTGCCGTTCCGCGTCAATGCCGACAAGGCGAACGCGAAGTTCACAGACGGGATACTGCGCATCGAGCTGCCAAAAGCCGAGGCAACGGGCGTTAAGCGCATAGCCATACAAGGCTAAGGAAGAATTAAAAAGCAAGAAGCAAAGGAAGGGAGCATTAAAATGAACAACGAGAAATTCACCGTTCCGTCCGCGACATTCACCGAGAGGCCGGAAGACTACGAACTGAAAGTCATGCTGCCGGGCATTGGGAAAGGCGATGCCGAGCTGCACATGGAAGGCAAGACTCTGACGCTGAAGACAAACGCGAAGTACCAGAACCCAGCCGGCTTCCGCCAGGTCGCCGCCGAGTTCGAGCGCACGAACTACGCGATGAGCGCAGACCTGCCTGAGATGGCCGACCCGGCGACGCTAACAGCCAAGCTCGAAAACGGCGTACTCACCGTAACGATGAAGAAGCGCGCCGAAATCCAGCCGAAGAAGATCTCCATCGGCTAAGGCCCCGCCTATCGCAACAAGGCAAAGAAGAACCGTCCGTGTCACAACCGACACGGACGGTTTCCTTTTCACATGGCCAAGCGCCAGATCACATGCCTCCACGCCCGCGCAGAGTGCCGTGCGAGAGGAAGCCATCGTACTTGCGCACCAGAAGGTGCGACTCCATGATCCTCAGCGTGTCAAGCGCAACACCCACGATGATGAGGAGCGACGTGCCGCCGAAGAAGCTCGCAATGGCCCACGGAATCGACATCCAACCCATGAGGATCATCGGAATGAGCGCGACCACCAAAAGCCCAGTACCGCCGATGAGCGTGATCTTCGTCATCATGTCGTCAAGGTACTCAGCCGTGGCGCGGCCAGGACGGATGCCAGGGATGTACGAGCCGTCCTTCTTCAGGTTCTCGGATATGTCCACGGCGTTGAACTGCGTAGCGACCCAGAAGAACGCGAAGAACATGATCATGAACGCATACACAACGAGATGCAGCGCGGTCGGGTTCGAGAGATCCTGCGCGAAGCGGTTCAACGCGCCGGAAATTCCACCGGCCGTCGGATCTGTGAACTTCATGAGAATGGCCGACGGAATCTGGATGAGCGGCTGTGCGAAGATGATCGGCATGACACCAGTGTAGTTGACCCTAAGCGGCATGAACGTCTGCTGCATGCCATACGTGTTCCCGCCGCCTACGGAGCGGCGCGTCGTATGGATCGCAACCTTCCTTACGCCCTGCGTGAGGAGAACCGTGCCCATGACGACGAGAAGGAAGAATATGATGACGACGGGCAGCTCGGCAATCGGAGCCGACGCCTCGACGCCCGCAAGACCGAAATAACGCTCCCACGCCTGGATCAGCGCCTCGGGCAGGCGCGACGTGATATTGATCATGATGATCAGCGACGCGCCGTTGCCAATGCCGAACGTGGTAATCTGGTCCGCTACCCACATAACGAACAGTGACGCCGTGGTCATGCCGACCACTGTCATGAGGTTGAAGCCAAGCCCCGGATTGACGACAATCTCGGTTCCCGCAAACGCCTGACCGAGCATGCCCGGATGGCTGAGCGCCGTAGCAATGCCCCAGGATTGCACAACGCAGAGGACAATCGTGAGGTAACGCGTGATCTGCGCAAGCTGCTGACGACCAGACTCACCCTCTTTCTTCAGCTTCTCAAGAGAGGGAATCACCGAAGACAGAAGCTGAATCACGATCTGCGCCGAGATGTAGGGCCAGATGGACAGGAAGCCAATGGCGCACTGGCCGAGCGCACCGCCAGTGAAGACCTCGAGCCAGCCAAGAAGGCCACCCGCCGCGTTCGACTGTCTCGCCGCCTCTATCACGCCCTGAAGCGCACGCCAGTCAACGCCAGGCGTAGGCACCTGCGACACGAGACGACACACGAACACCAATCCGAGTGTTATCAAAATCTTCTTGCGCAGCTCCGGGATGCGGAACACGTTCGAAAAGCCTTTTGTCATTGACATGATACTGTTTCTCCTTCCAAGTTCGACAAATTTTCGGTGAATTATACCAAAAAACGTCCCGCCACGCAACCACGCCCAAGCAACAACCCTTCAAGACGCGTTCATGCACATAGATTCCGCAGTGCCGCCTTTAACCGCCCGAGGTCGCGTTCCAGACCATTCACGCCTCTGGCGTTTGAGATTGAGACACGCAGAAACGCATCCGTCGCCACGCCGCCAACTCGGAACCTGTCGGAATGAAACGCCAGTACGCCCATGGCGGAGAGCTCGCGCTCAATGTCTCGCCCACGACCTGCGGTACCAAATAGCGGCACGGTGCGAAATAGACGTGCATCAGCCAACCTCTTGCCCACGCCGAACACTCGGTCAAACACCGCGTTTGCACATTCAGCAGCCCTGCGCTTGCGTCCAACGACAACCTCCGCCTCGCCGCCAAGTATCATCTCAGCCAGTATTTCGGCGTCAAGCGCACTGGCCTTGATTGCAGTGTGGTGAAGGCCTGCGACGAGCCTTGCGCGGACGGTCTCCGGACAGCATGCGAACGTAACGCGCAGGCCGGGCGAGAGATGACGCGTAGACCCTGCGATGTAGACAGTGCGCTCCGGCGCAAGTTCGCACATGGTCTTGCGTCCTCCTGCGCCAAGATGCGCATCGTCTTCCAGCACAAGCAAGTCGCGGCGACGCACAACTTCGGCAAGCTCGGCGCGCCTCCGCCCCGGGATTGACCTTGCCGTCGGGTTTGCACAGTCTGGCATCAGGAACACGCCACGTACGCCAGCCGTGCGAGCCGCATCGTCCAGCCTGCCAGGCAACATTCCACCCATGTCGCCAGGTACCGCCACAAGCTTCACCCGCGCCATCTTCGCAAGGGCGATAAGGTTGCCGTACGTGAACTCGTCCACCGCCAGCGCGTCGCCAACACCAAAGAGCGAGAACAACGCAGATGAAAGCACGCCCTGCGCGCCCGGGAACACGACTATTCTGTCGGCAGCCGCGGCAATTCCACGTCGCGCAATCCAAAGGCGCCCTGCTTCGCGCGGACGCAGACGGCCTTCTCGCGCTCCGTACGTGAAGAGCCTCCCCGCGCCCTCTCCGGCAAGGACTGCCTGCGCAGACTTGACGACCTCACGGCAGCCAAGGCCCGGAAAGCCCTGCACAACGCCAAGGTCGACCGCCTCGGCGGCATGCTCGATGTCCGCGCCCGTGTTCGACGCGACGAAAGTGCCCCGCCCGGTCACGCCGTACACAAGCCCGCGCTCGCGGCAGAGATCGTATGCTCGGGTAACCGTGGTGAAGTTCAGGTCGAGGTAGTCGGCAAGCTCACGCTGCGGCGGAAGGCGCGTTCCCGGCAGAAGCCTTCCTTCGGAGATGTCGCGCGACAGCGCCGAGGCAAGCGAAAGGTACACGGGGCCGTCGCCGCGCCGTATGCGCTGCGGACGCCAGCTCATCGGGTAGCCGGTAAAGTCGTTCACGGGCATTTATTGTCCTCCATACAATTTTGCTATTGTATGTATTATACCAAAAAGTGTACACTGTGCGGCAAGGCGGAAAAGGAGGCCGAACATGGACAACGAAAGAAGCGAAGTAAACCGCAATCTTGCGCAGATGCTCAAGGGCGGAGTAATAATGGACGTAACAACGCCCGAACAGGCAAGGATAGCGGAGGATGCCGGAGCGTGCGCCGTGATGGCGCTGGAGCGCATACCGGCCGACATCCGCGCAGCAGGCGGAGTGTCGCGCATGAGCGACCCGGCGATGATACGCGGAATACAGGACGCCGTCTCAATACCGGTGATGGCAAAATGCCGCATCGGACACATCGCCGAGGCGCGCATACTTGAGGCAATCGAAATTGACTACATCGACGAAAGCGAGGTACTTTCGCCGGCCGACGACACACGGCACATCGACAAGACCTCATTCAAGGTGCCGTTCGTGTGCGGCGCGCGCGATCTGGGCGAGGCCCTGCGGCGAATAGGCGAAGGCGCATCGATGATTCGCACAAAGGGCGAACCGGGAACAGGCGACGTAGTGCAGGCCGTGCGCCACATGCGCAAGATGCAGGCGGAGATCCGCCGCGTCGCCTCACTCCGGGATGACGAGGTGTACGAAGCCGCAAAGGAGCTTGCCGCACCGCTCGACCTCGTGAAGTACGTGCATGACAACAGGAAGCTCCCAGTCGTCAACTTCGCGGCGGGCGGCGTTGCAACCCCAGCGGACGCGGCGCTCATGATGGAACTGGGCGCAGAGGGCGTGTTCGTGGGTTCAGGCATATTCAAGAGCGGCGATCCTGCAAAACGCGCAGCGGCGATAGTGCAGGCCGTGACCAACTGGCAGGACTCCGCCCTTCTCGCACGGCTCTCAGAGAATCTGGGAGAAGCGATGGTTGGAATCAACGCCGAAGAAATAAAGACCATCATGGAGGAACGCGGCAAATGAGTCGGCGTGTTGGCGTTCTAGCGGTGCAGGGCGCGTTCGCGGAACACGAGCGCGCCTTCGCAAAGGCCGGTGCGGACGTGTTCGAGATTCGTCAGACGGCAGACATCGAGCGGTCGTTCGATGCGCTTGTACTGCCAGGAGGCGAATCAACGGTGCAGGGAAAGCTCCTGCGCGACCTCAAACTGCTAGCCCCTCTCAGACAACGCATCGCAGAAGGTCTGCCTGTGTTTGCGACATGCGCTGGACTCATCTTGCTGGCGAAGCAAATCGCAAACGATTCAGCAGTGTGGTTCGGACTGCTTCCTGTGACCGTGCGCCGCAACGCATACGGACGGCAACTGGGCAGCTTCACAACAAAGGGACAGGTCGGAAGCCTTGCAGACGTGCCAATGACATTCATTCGCGCTCCTGCAATCGAATCAGTCTCGGACAACGTCAATGTCCTATCGACATTCGATGGTAAAGCCACAGGCGTGCGGCATGGAAACATCTGGGCGTTTGCCTGGCATCCAGAGCTGACCACCGACGAGCGCATATTTGCAGCATTCCTTGCATGGTGTTAATCTAAATTCGACTCTTTCAGTATATGCGGTTTTCGCAGCCCTTTACAAGTCGCTGTATGTTAGTGCGGTGCTTGACCACCACGAATGCCGCTATCACGACCGCCACGACGCGCAGGAGCAGCGTCGCCGGAAAGAACCAGACCGCCGCGCCAAGCGTAATCGCCGCAAGTATCGAGCCAAGCGAGATGTAGTGAGAAAGCCATACCACAACCACGAACACCGCGAATGCAAGAAGCGTAGGCCATGGCGCCAACGCCAGAAACATTCCAAACGCCGTGGCTACTCCCTTTCCTCCCCTGAAGCGCATGAACACCGTGAGCGTGTGGCCTACCACGCAGGCAAGCCCGACACATACCGGAAGATTCGCAATCATCGCACCGCCGTCCGCATGCCGCGACGCATACGCGATCGACAGCATCGTGGGCGCAAAACCCTTGGCGAAGTCGCAGAAGAACGCCAGAAAGCCCCATCCATGCCCGACCACGCGATACACGTTCGTGGCACCGATATTCTTGGATCCGACAGTGCGCACGTCAACGCCACGCATGAGACCGATAAGGTAGCCGAACGGCACCGATCCGACAATGTACGCAGCGACAATCCAGAGAGCCATTACAGACGCGTTATCCATTTGGATGATCCTTTCCGATATATTCGCACGGCGCCTTGCCGGCGCAGAGCCCCTGCGCAAAGCGAACGCCGTACCAGATGTGGCTTGCAACAACGCCCATGACCGTCAGCAGCCACGCAACAGGGCTGAAGGAGAACGTCGTAAGCAGAACCAGCAATACGTATAAAAGTATTGGCACCGACACAAAGCCATGCCAGACGACGAAAAGCCACGCCGCCATCGTCTCTGGCTGAGGAAGAGCCACGAGCACCGCCCATGCCACGAGGTACGCAACAAACATGGACGGAACAAAATAGCTAAGACGCCGCGAATTGGACGGGAAGCGCTTGCAGAAGTAGCCACGATGGAATGCATATCGGCCCAGCTGTCGCAAGTGAGGCATGAAGAGCGGTCTGCGATGGTGAAACACTACAACCCACGGATCGTACACTATTCGCTTCCAGTTGTCTAGAATGTCCTTGCAAAGAAGCGTGTCTTCGCCAGGCCAGAAATCGGTGCGATAGCCGCCTATTGCATCCAGCACGCTCTTCCGGACGAACAGGTTGCAGCTCGGATAGTCCTCAACGTCCTTTCTTACGCCGCCTGCACGATAGCGGTAGCGGTAATTGCCGGAAACGAGCCAGTTGTCGTAGACGCGCCCGCCGATCCGGGCGAGAAAGCCATCGCCGGGCGGCGTGACGCCAGGGCCGCCTACCGCGCCGATCTCGCGTTCGCCGAAATACTTTATCGCATACTCAAGCCAGTGGGCCTCTGGATAGGCATCGTCGTCGATGAACGCGACGATCTCGCCTCTCGCAGCGCGAATTCCGATGTTGCGCTTTTCTGCTGGGCGCACCTTGCCGGTCGGAATGAACCGTATGCGCTGATCGTCTGGGCATTTCTCGCCGCCATCGGGCAATACAATGCACTCCCACATTCCGTAGCTCTGCTGGGCTATCGCCTCAAGGCATTCGTCGAGCATCCAGCTGCGGTTCGGGCACGCTATCACAATCGAAACGAGCGGCTCGTGGTCGAGAGGCTTCGGCACGAGGCACTTCGCATAGTACTTAAGCACCCTAAGCCGGTAGAACACAGCTAGAGTGTCCATGGCCATCCTGTTCACAGTCGATGGACGCAATGCCCCGAACTTGTTTCCAAAACGAATCACGACCGGCGCCTCTGCTATCTTCGCTCCGCGTCCAGCCGCTATCGCCAGCAGCTCAAGATCGAAAGCATAGGCTTTCACCAGCATGCGATCGAGCGCAGCACCAAGCACCTCTCGCTTGAATAGCTTCATTCCGGTCTGCGTGTCGGTTATTGGCAAGCCCACAAAAAGCCTCACGAACGCGAAATAACACGCGCTGACTATGCGCCTGTGCCAAGGATACTGCACAACCGACTTTGGATGGCGTTTCGACCCGATAACCACGTCGGCGCGCTTCGTGACCATCTCTTCAAAGAAATACGGCGTCTGCTTAGGGTTTATGTCCAGGTCCCCGTCGAGCAGCATAACGTAGTTGCCGCCGGAAGCCGCAAAGCCGGCCTTGAGCGCCGCACCCTTCCCGCCGTTTCTGCGGCATACCACAGGCTTGAGCGTCACGTGCTCATAGTTCTCAAGCTGAAAGCTCTCCAGTATCTCAGCCGTTCCGTCGCCGCTGCCGTCGTCCACCGGGACTAGCTCGGTTTCCACGCGATGGCGCTCAAACAGGTCTGCGACAGCCTTCAGGTTCGCACGCGCCTCAGAAGCGAGCCTGTACAACGGCATGATGATCGAGAGCCTGTCGCTCCCGATTGTCTCGCGTGTCAACGCCCACTTCTCTTCCGACTCGCTCATCTGCTGATGTTCACCATGCGCACGGCAACTCATTCGGTTATCAACGGCAAGATCAGACGAGACACCGTCTCATCCGATATCACGAACACCGCATCCGACGAACCGACGGTTGCATAACGCCCTCCGCCAAGGGCAGGAGCACCAAGTATGATGTTGCGGCGAACCGCATCCTCGCGGTCCTGGTCGATGGCAATCGTGATGAACGGACGATCGAGACCGTACATAGCGAGATTCGAAGCCGAAACCTTCAGCTTTTCAACACGCTCGGCCGAAAGCGGCTTAAGCACCGCCAACACCTCGCCAACGTTCTTTTCGTCCACCTTGCCCAGAACTCCCTCCGTCTCAACGTCCCATACGCGTCGATCGCGCGCATAGGCCACCGCCACCGGCCTTCCGCCGAACGTGCGCACAAGCCGCTTCACGATGGCTGGATCGATTTTGATTATTTCCTTCGACCGCAACTGCTCGAACTGCCCATCGCCCAGCACGCTCTGACGCGAAACAGAGACGGGCTTGGCATCCGACGAAAGCGCAACCGACACACCAGAGCCGTCGACATCCGATGGAGAAAGCGCCAGAACACGAGCCAACAGAGCCTCTACAGACGCCTTGTCCGCAGGGGCCGATATCGGCGATTCCATGCGCCAGACTCCGTCGGCATCACGCGTAAGCGCATAAGAAACATCGCCATCTGCAATGGAAAACGTTGAAACCGTCCGCGCCTCGACAGGGAAAAGCCTAGAGTCGGCAAGCAATGCCTTTTCCTTGGCTGCCATGTCCTTAAGCGCCGCCGGAACAGTCACGACGGCACCTCCGTTCTGCGCAAGGGCGTAGACCAAGCCTTCGCCGGCATCCTTGCCGAACGACGCCTGGACATTCGCGCCGTCTACCGTCTTAAGCGTCACGGTTACGGAGCTTTCGGGATCAAGCCCGTACCCGGCAAGCAGCGATGCAGAGGCGACTGCCGCCTCGTTCGTGTCGCCAACCGGCCAGGCAAACCCAACGGCCTCCGCAGCAGTCAAGTCCGCAAGAAACGATTTTACCTTTGCAGCCGACACGCTTCCTGAAGATGCCTTCCACCCGTCACCATCGCGTTCAAACGAAGTCACGCTGCCCGTTCCACGCTTGATGTCAAACGCCGTCACGGTCGTCGGTCCAGCGAGAAAGAGCGCACGACGGCGGAAGCTGTCGGCTGGCATATCGGCAGCGGAAAGCACTTCCGGCGGCACGATGAACACTGCATCGACTCCTGCAGCCGAGGCATATATGCCGTCTGCTGTCGGCGTCGGCATTCCGAACGACACCGTCTCGTTCACGCCATCTCCGGACACTGCAACTGTCAGAACGGATGCGCCAAGCGAGAAGTCGGAGCGCTCACGACCCATCTTGAGCAGTTCGGCGTCGGTGATCGACTCCGTAATCGGCACGAACGCAAGCGCATCAAGCAGCCGTTTCACGGCATGTTCGTCGGCGACGCCAGAGAACGGAGCCATAATCTGCCATGCGTCGTTTGTGCGCACCAACACGGTCGGAGCCTCGCCGCGACGCACAACCTCTATGCGAGAAATGCTTTCGAAATGCGGAACAAGCACATCGCGGCGCGTCAGATTTGCATCCGCGCCACGTGAACAGTCCACTGCGAAATGCGCGGCGACCAGCATGACGATTCCCGCCAAAAGCATCAATATAGAGCGGCGGTTGCTCATGAACGCCTCCTTCTCACCATCGCAAGCATCACCAGCAGAAGTGCAGCCGCAGACGGCACAATAGCGGCAGACCAGAGCAGGTGGCGTCGTCTTGCGACACGATCCATCTTGGACGTCAGCACACCTTCGCCGGTTCCGCTCGATCCGCTTGCGTCTGTGCCGGACAGGAACGCTATGCAGTTCAGGAAGAAGTCGCGGTTCGCGTTCGCACGTGCAGCCAGCGGGCCGTTCATCGCAAAGCTGGCATCGCCAACAGCCACAATGCGCGTAGGCCGCACGGCCAGATCGCTGCCAGCACCTGCGCCGCGTTCTGCCGCAGCCGCCAGCGCCACTCCGCCGGACGAAGCGACAGGCGTGAACGTTATCCTGTCCGCGCCGGCTCCGCTTTCTGCGGCTGCAGACGGGGAGAACGAGAGCGGATTCTCAAGTACGATCCTGTCGCCTTTGAGCGGGGCCGATATCTCGTGCTCAGCGAAGTCCGATACGACTACGTCTGTTCCCGTCAACGTCTTGCCGGCCTTGCGAGGCGCATCGCCCAGACGCACCCCCCACGACGCCAACACCGACGAAAGGCCTTCCAAAGGCACCGACAGAAGAACCAGCAACCGTCCGCCGGAATGCAAATACGCCTCAAGCCTGCCTAGCTCCGCCCGCGAAAAGTCATGCCGCGCGCCGGATACGACCACAAGCGCGCAGTCTGCCGGTACGGGCTTGTCGGCAGAAAGGTCTATTGGCTTGTTCCTGTAACCCTCCTGCGCTAGATTTCTGGCAATGTCGCTCATGCCAAACGCGCCGTAGACATCGAATGAACTTTCGCCGTGGCCTGTCGTCCAGTACACGTTGCGGCGCGTAGGCGGTGTCATGAGTCTTCTAATGGTCGAGGCGCAGGCACGCTCGCTGCATCCATCGCGCAGTGACAGCACGGCAAGGCGACGGCCTCGCTCAAAGACTAGCGACCCCTCCTCCACTCCTCGACGCACAAGCCGCTCAGCCATGCCAAGGTCCCAAAGCGGGTCAACGAATCTCACTGACACGCGAGACGCCCCAGTTGACGCCGCCTCCTGCGTGAGCTGGCGGAGGAAACGCCCAGTTGGACGGAATCGCGGGTCGCTCCGACGCATAAAGCACGTAACGCCCAGATCCCCGCCGACTTCGGCAAGCACATTGCGCGTTCGCGGCGAAAACGCCGTCGATGAACCAGCCATTGGCATGTCAAGCTTGACGTCAAGCCGAAACGCAAGGAGCATGGCCATGGCCACGAACACTACCGTCAGGAACGCGACGAACGCCGTTGACGCGCGAAGCGACCGCGCCCCGCGACCGACCATGCGGTAGCATGCGACGGCCTTGCCGGAAAGGAACAGGAATGCGGCAGTCAGCACCAGATACGAAACAAGCACTCCTGAAGACACAAGCCCTGACGCAAAGTCAACCGCATGCGCGTCAAGCGGCATCTCTCCAAACGCCGTGCGCCCAACGTCAGACCAGGCCGTCATAGCCGCCCACAGTCCTCGCGGCAATACGACTGTGACCATGATCGAGGCCACTGCGGCAGCGGCGGCGTGGAAAAACGCCGCACTTGCCGCAACAGAAACAGCACACCAAAGAGCCCCCTGCAAAGCCAGAATCAAAGCAGCCGACACGAAGTCGCCGAGCGTGGCGTTCGCAAGGGCCGCAGGAGCGAGGCGCCACAGAAGCACAAGTGACGTCACGAGGAACAAGGCAACCGCGCCCATCAAGAGCGCCCATGAGCCTAAGAACTTGCCTAGCACGTAGTCACGTTCGCGAACGGCAGCCGTGAGCAGCATATCTATGCGTCCCGTCTGCCGCTCGTCGCTCCATACATCCATGGCAAGAAACGCCGCAAGTGCCGGAAGCACAGGAGAAACTGCCGCTGCCCATATCGCCGGAAGCGTAAGGCGTCCACCCTCCGCGCGCTCAAGCCCAAATGCGAAAAGCACTGCCGACACCGCAAGGAACACTCCAGTCGCGAATGCGGTTGAGAACTGAAACCGCAGCCTGTCCACCGTACGGACGAATGTAACGCGAACAGGACTCACCTGCCCCCCCCTTCAAGCGCCGCGCCGACGCGCTCGCACAGAACCGTCGCGTCGTGGCCTGCGGTGTCCACCTCGGCCGATATCACACCATCTTTCAAGACAAGTATCCGCGTAGTCCAACGCGCAAAGTCGGCCACTTCGTGCCCTGTCACAATAACGCTTGAGAACGCAGCGGCGCTAGACAGAATCTCTCCGGCGATGGTTCTCATCCCGCTGTCCAGACCAGCAAGGAAATCGTCAAGCAGAAGAACTCGCGGACGCAGCAAAAGAGCGTCCGCCAGCGCGACGCGCTTCACAATCCCGGCGGAGAGCCGGCGGATCGGCGTGCGCAGACAATCCGTAACGCGACATATCTCGGCTGCCTCGCTCGTGCGGCGGCGGACACGCTTCGCCGGCTCGCCTTTCAGAAGCGCACGATACACGAGAAACTCCTTGACAGTCATGTCGTCATACAGCGCGATTCGCTCCGGCATGTAGCCTATCTGGCGTCGGTATCGTAGCGGACGGGCAAGCGCATCCTGTCCGTCGCTCATAACAGTTCCGGAATCTGGCACGGCAAGCGTGGCCAGAATTCGCAGAAGCGTCGTCTTCCCTGCGCCGTTTGCGCCAACAACGCTCACGGCCTCGCCAGGCGAGACCATGAACGACACGTCTCGCAGTACCTGGCTGCGACCATAGGAAAAGGCGATATTGCGAATTTCGAACATGAACCTCTTCTGCCCTACGCTATCAGTTCCCCGAGCTTCATCGAATGCGATGCCTTTAGAAGCACAAGGTCACCAGCCGACACATCAACGCGAAAACGCTTCTTCAACGCGTCCACGCTCTTGTACACAAGATGGCACAGACACTGCGAAGACAGCTCGCCTACGCCAATCACAAGCGGAATGCCAAGCCCCATGGCATGAGCGAACACCCTCTTGTGCAGTTCGAGCGCATCTGGCCCAAGTTCGAGCATGTCGCCAAGCACGGCTATGCGCCGCCCGTCGCACGGAGTTTCCGAGAACGCATCGAGCGCGGCAATCATAGCGTCAGGGTTGGCGTTGTACGTATCGTCTATGAAGAGAGCCCCCCACTTCTCAACGCGACGCCAGCGCGCACCAGGGAGTGCAAAGCCCGCCAGCGCAGCAACCGCTC
Organism: uncultured bacterium; assembly: GCA_902772905.1. GTDB lineage: Bacteria > Verrucomicrobiota > Kiritimatiellia > RFP12 > UBA1067 > UBA1067. The sequence goes on from CACYCL010000199.1 coordinate 14,514, forward strand.
CTTCTCGCGTTGCACCAAGCCGTTCCGCAACGGCAAACGCAAGCGCGGCATTCGAAACATTGTGCGCGCCTGGAAGCACAGGCGCCAAAGCCGCTGCTAGCCACGCTGGACGCGGATCCACAACTATGCACTCGGCATCTCCACATCGCGCACGCAAAGCATCTAGCCGGACATTCTCAGCCGAGACCACGCAAAACTCGCTTGCGGCCGCAAAAAGCGCCCCTTTTTCCTCGGCTATGCCATCCTGCGACTTAAAGAACTCAAGGTGCGCCGTGCCTATATTGGTTATCACGCCAGCGTCCGGAGCGGCAATATCGCACAGCGCAGCGATTTCGCCAGGATGGTTGGATCCCATCTCAAGCACTAGGAAATCGGCATCGTCAGGGCAATTCAGTATCGTAAGCGGCAACCCGATATGGTTGTTGAAGTTCCCCTCCGTCGCATACGTCTTGCCGACTGTGGAAAGGAACGTCTTCAAAAGCTCCTTTGTCGTGGTCTTTCCTGCAGAGCCGGTAAGCCCGACAACCTTGGCTTTTAGCGAGCGGCGCCTCTCTTTCGCACGCGTTTGCAAGGCCTCAAGCCCCTCAATCACATCGACTGCCCCACGCTCCAGTGCCTGCGGTATGAACGCGCGGCCGTCGGTCTTTTCGCCTTTTAGGGCGACAAAACCCATGCCCGGCTTGATTTCGCGCGAGTCGAACGTGTATCTCACGCCGCCGCAGTTGACTTCCATTACTCCGCTCCTTTCATAGCTTTCAGTACGAATTATACCAAATTCCGCCCATATCGTGTTAGGATTTCGCTGAAAGTCTACAGAGTCTTACGCGTCAAACGCGCCTTGAGATCCTGCCAACGATAGTATGGCCCGACAACTGGCGCAAGCCCACGTATGGCCATTTCATGCTCGTTGAACAAGATCTTAACCAAAAAGTCACCGCCTTTTTCCCGGCGATAAAACACAATCTGCATGTTTGCAGCCATCGGCACATATCGCCACAACGGGCAGTGCCTCCACGATTCTGCGACTGGGATACGGTCGCCCGCGCCTTCAAGCCCTACAAAACCGGCAAACGGCAGAATGCCCGAATCGTGCCCAAAACGAAGATCCGCGCACACGCCGCCTTTTTTCATCGCGTCTTCGGCCCGATCGACAAAGTCAACCGCCAGCCGCCTTGCCGCCCACACTATACCCTCTCCAAATTCTACCGAGTTGCCCATGCCGGCATAGTATTTGCAGTTTTTGTAGCGGGCGAGGGCCAACAACTCGTCTCGTGTGAAATAATCGAAAATGGACGTGTCACCTCCCGCCAACTCGTCGGCAAGCGACTGATACGCGGACGCAAGTGCAAACAGATCCGAAACAAACAAATGCCTCGAGCCAACAATCTCGTCCCTATTTGGCAAATCGCGGAACAGCAGATTGACGAGTCTGTCAGCGTTGACGGTCTCGACAAGCAGCTTTCCTGTAAACTTGTTGATGGCTGATCGCCGCTTGTCTTTGTCTTTGTCCCGTGCTGAAGGCAGCAGCCGTTCCATGCACCGCTCGCCAGTCTCGAACTCAATGTCAAGTTGCGGGACTGCACCCTTGAGGCTGCATGAGAAGTTGGCCATGCTAGTCAGGCACCGATGCTTGACACTGGACTGACACCGCACCTTCCCGCCAGACGCGAAAACCTCCGAGAACCTCTTTTGCATACGCTGCGCAAGAAGCGCATGTTCCTTTGCGCCACGGACGGCAAGACAGCCGAACATACCCTCGTGAGCTTCGACGATTGCGCGAATGCGCCGCAGCAACGCCACGCCCGGAGCCTTGAGTATGCCTGCTTTCTCGGCTGCCAGCAGCACATTGTAGACGCGCATACGGCCTTTGTCGCGCTGGTAGCGCGAACCATGCCGACCGTAGTGGCTGATGTAGAACGGCCTGTATCCCGCAGGTGGCGGAGTGTCCTGTTCGTCAGTGAATTCGTAATGATGATATATGCCTGCGCATCTGTCAACATCGCCGTCAATCGCCGCCTCGAAAAGCCGCCCCTCGTCAAGTGTACGCTTCCAGGCGTCGTCTCCCGCGACGTGTTTCCTGTATATGCCCATGTTTAGCGCGTTGCGACGCGGCGGCGTGTCCTGCTGCATGCAGACGACTGGTCTTTGCTCGGCATCGTCCCAGCGCAACAGCGTCGTCGAACCGCCACCATCCATGTTAAGCGCATCACTGGCACCCAGCGACAGCATGATCTGCGCAAGATCGTAGTAGTCGGCGCCAAGGCTCACGTTTTTGTGCCGCCCCTCCAATGCCAGCACATAGAGCCAACGACCGTCACGAGAGACGCCGACCACGGTCCGAGGGTGCACCGCCCCTTCATTCGGCCTGAAAAGCGGCTGGCCGTCTTTCAATATTATTGCGAAGCCAGAATGGGCAATCCAAACGTCGTCGCGACTATTCTTGGGCAAAGGCGTAGGCCGCACATCGACTCGACCGTTCTTCCATACCACAAAAAGCCCCCTGACGCGCGAACTCTCGTAGTCATCCGAAACAACAACCCCGTCCGATACATTGTATCCATGCGTCTGCCCGTACGGCGTAGGGGTCGGCTCTGGGCACGGCGACCATGGAGAAGTGTTGAACGCGACAAGCATATCCAACCCACGCCCACCCAGTTCGATTGGCGCACGTGCGTTCATCATGAACTCCTCTACCGTTTCACGACGCGTCTTGATCGTCAGGTTGGTATATCCAGGCATTGGCTGCCCCCAGCGATCGGCGCGTCCGCTGGCGGTAAACGCAAGCGACTTGTTGAAAAGGTCGACGCGAATCGCCTTTGCCTTCATCAGACGCGGCGATTCATACGAAAGGCCAATCATATCAATGCCATCCGTCACGCGTTCTGCGGACGACCAATCGACCTGTTCGCCAGTTGACTGAACCGGCAGCCATGCCAGAACGGCAACGACAACACAACCCAGACAACGCACTACTCTGTTTTTCACACGCATATATATACCTCACGTAAATAAATTTCAAGCCTGCGAGCAAGCGCTCCTGACGACGCCCACTGCAGCAAATGCCGCCGAATCTTAGTTATGCCAAGCTTGCGCATCGAATCACCGTTGGCTAGAAATTAACGGCGACTCCTATGCCGCCGTATGTGAAATCGCGCGTGGCCTCGCGGGCGGACGACGCCTTGAGCGCATCACGCACATCGTCCATGACAGCATCGTACTGCCCTATGAATGCGAAAAGCCCAAGGTAGTCTGTCAGCCTGTAATCGAGCCGCAGCACGAGGTTCAGTGCATACAGTCCGCCACGGTAGCTAGACCCAGGCGCGTCTGGCTTCGGGCCGAAAAGCCTGCCCAACGTGCGAGAGTCGCCCATGTCGCCAAACACGTCGACCGTCAGCGTAAGGTCTTCAAGAATCTCGAAAGGACGCTTGAGCCCAATGCACCAATATGCGGCCTGATACGGACGCCTGCTGTACCGCAGGCGCCAGTATGGCCAGACGTACGGATTCTTCAGCGTCTGCATAGCCCACCAATCGATGAAGGAGTGGCCGCCGTGCCTCACACCGGGGTTCGTCACCCACTGCCGCGCAACACCATTGACGAGCGTCCAATCTTCGGCGATCTCAAGATCATAGAAGTAGCGCATGCCGTAGTCGATTTCATTGTACGCATAGCGCATCGGCGTGGAGTGGCCCGAACCGGACAGAGCCGACATTGTCCAAATGTATGCATCAAAGCGCCCAAACTGCCAGAAACCTATCGTCCCCTCTACGGACTGCGCGGAATACGGCCTTTTGTCCCAAACGTATCCTCGGCATATATAGGCCGATTCAATATCGGCGTAGGCATTCAGAGAGAACGTAGGCAGCCGAACTTCAGCAAAACTTGCGCTTGCAGTCAGGCACACCGCCAGCAGCATTGTCTTTTTTGTCATCACTTTTTCCATGAAAGAATTGTTTTGAGTCCTTCTGCCGTAATCGGCTTCAGCAATATTCCAGAAAAGCCTATAGCGGCATAGTTCTTGCGAGCCTCGACATCGGCAGTAAGCGCGAAGACCGGCAACGCCGCAAGTTTCGGAATGGAGCGAATCTTGTGCACTAGCGTCTCGCCGCTCATCTCCGGCATCCACATGTCGGTAAGAACAAGGTCGAACTGCGGTGCGTCCGTCCGAGTCAGGATGTCCAGCGCCTCCTTGCCGTTGTGTGCCATCGTAAGTTCGAACGTCCCCATGCGCAGCAGCATCGCCTTGAGCACCATCAAGTTCATCTTCTGGTCGTCGACAAGCAGCAGGTTGCGCAGCTTGAAATGCTCGCCTCCATCCGCAGAATCTGGTTTGTCCTCGGCGGACTTCGCCTTTGCAAGCTCCTCCTCGCTGGCGATCTTGACGTTCGGCAGCGTTATTATGAATGTCGTGCCGCGACCAAGCTCGGACTCCAGTGCAAGGCCTCCGCCCATGGCGGCAGAAAGCTGACGGCAGATGGCAAGTCCCAGCCCCGTGCCCTTGCTGCGCGCGTCCTTCGAGCCGAACTGCTGATAGGGCGTCGCAATGAGTTTCTGGTCCTCTTCGCTGATGCCAGCGCCTGTGTCCTCCACGTATAGCGTGAACACTCCTTCGTCAGCGCCTTCGTCTGCCCTGAAGTCGGCGCGCACCTCTACATGACCCTTCTCCGTGAACTTGACCGCATTTCCGACGAGATTGAACACAATCTGCCTGACGCGCTGCGGGTCAAGCATCAATGGCGGCATCTTTGAGACACGGGCGCGAATCTCAAGGTTCGGCTTCGAGTGGGTTATGCGGAACGCCTTCACAAGTTCGTCGAGAAGCTCACCGCACGATGTCGGTTCGGGTTCTATCGGCATGCGGCCCGCCTCAAGCTTCGACAGGTCGAGAACGTCGTTTATCAGGCTGAGGAGCGTTTTGCCGCTAACGAGGATGGAATCGACAGCCTCACGCGTCTCAGCCTCCGTCTTGAAGCCCTCGCTGAGCATCTGGGAAAAGCCGATGATCGCATTGAGCGGAGTGCGGATGTCGTGGCTTACGGTCGAGAAGAAGAGGCTCTTCGCCTTGTTTATCTCCTCCGCCTTCGTCTTCTCCACCGCCATGTTCTGCTCGCGGCGACGAAGTATGCTGAAGAGGCTTATCATTACCCACAATGTTACGACGAGAAGCCCCATCTCGATGAACGCATCGGCGAGCAACTTTCCGTCCACCTCGCCAATGAGGTCGGCAAGCCGCCGCGACGACTCCACGTCTTCGGAGAACTTCGCCACGACTTCGTCGAGCGCATCGCAGGCGGACTGCCTTACCCACATCAGCGACGAGAAGAATATCATCAATATCACCGACACCCAGACGATGATGGAATGACCGAACCGGCTGTGGCGGTCAAGCCTGAACTCGCGCCTGTACAGAAGGAAGCCGAGTATGCACCAGATAGAGAGCAAAAGGTACGCTTCGGGGGCAAGCGTTGTTCCAGAAAGATACGTCGGGATGAGCAGAAAGAGACCAAGCAGGGCAGAAATCACGATGCCGATCAATCCCGCCATCTTCCCGGACAGTATCTTGCCGACACCCGTGCTGCCGTGGGCCTTGAACGCCGCGGCGGAAGTGTAGCCATAGGCCAGCACCGCGCCAATGGTCGATACGTCCACCGGCCACGCAATCGCCGTGCGCCCAAGGAGCGGCACCGCAACCGACGCCAGCATGATGAACAGGATCGCGTTGCGTGGGTTGGCATCGCGGTTCAGCTCGCCGAACCAGGAAGGCAGGGCCTCGTTGCGCGAGAGGCAATAGATGAGGCGGCTTGTGGCAACATACGCGCCGAATATGCCCGTAAGCTGCCCTGCCAGCATCGCCGCGCCGACAAACGCCGTGCCACATGACCCGAACAATTTTCTCGTTGCCGCGAACACGCACACGGCATTGGTTCCTATGAGATTCGGCTTGGCGCGTATGTAGTCCACCCACGACGCATACCCCTCCGGCACCGCAACGACGGGCAGCAGTGCCAGAAACGCATAGACGACCGCCGATATTGCAATCGCCGCCAGTAGAATGCCGAACGTCTTCTTCGTTGAGAACCTGAACTCCACCGACGAGTTGGCGATTGCCTCGAAGCCGACAAACGCCCATGGCATCATCGCGAAGATATGAAGAGTCTGCAGCCACGGGGCCGAACCGGAGAGAGACGAGAACGCCGGCCCCATCGCCGCCACGCCACCCTCATGCCGCAACACGGCGACTGCGAAGAACAACGCCACGCTTGCCACGAGCACAAGCGCGAAGCACATCTGGAGCTGCGCCACCAGCCGCTTGCCGTACATGCACAAGACACCGCACCCCACTATCGCGGCTATGGGAAGCACGACCTCGCCAAGATAGACGTCGAAGCCGACTACAGTGTAATGGAAGCCGAACTGAAGCGCATCTCCGAAAAGATATCGCTCAAGCAGCACTATAGACGTTGCGTTAGCCCATAGAATCGCGATGTAGGCGAGGGACAGGAACCAGCCGACGAGAAATCCATGGTCTTCGCCGAAGACCTTGCGGGCAAATCGCACCGCACCGCCAGGTCCTGGCTCCCGAAGAATCATTCGATGGTAGTTCAGGGCGAATATGGTCATGGCGACCGCGCCAAGCACGATGCCGATCATAGTGCCAAGCGGGCCTGCATCCGGCAGAAACACCCTGCCAGGCATTACGAACGCGCCCCAGCCGACGGCGTAGCCAAATGACAACGCCAAGACAGCCCACGGACCAAGGTACGGCGTGAGATATGAGGTGGCGGGGTTGCGCTTCGTCTCCTGCGTTTCTCCGTTCATGCGCCTTCTCCTTTTTTATGTGTTACGGCATTCGACTCAATGTATAACATCTTGTTGCTGAACCCGCCATCAGCCTGTCGCACATCTCTTTTACCATATAGTGCCTCCTTGTCTCTAGACGCGTATTATATCAAAAGAATCATGCCTGTGACCACAAGTCACGGCATGGAGTTTACCCATTTTTTGATACGGCTCGATAGGCGAGCGAAAAAAGCGCGGCAACCGCCCGCCGTTTTTCGGTAGAATACCGACTTGCACAACAAACAAGACAAGGAGGTTGCCGCGCCGTGA
>CACYCL010000200.1 GCA_902772905.1 uncultured bacterium
CGCACCATTCAGCCGATAGTTCCCATTATGATCCATTGTCACTGTATTCGCGGGTTTAGGGGCGTTCAGTAGATAAAACCGAAATCGCCCAATGTTTCCGGCTAAATCTCGAGTAATCATGTCCGCATCCGTCACGCCGCGTTTCCACCCCTCGGATGGCGGCGAGACAACGATCTTGAACACGCCGTCTCGGACAACCGCTCGCGCCGTCGACTTGCCCCCAGCGAACGACACGAACGGCTTTTCGCCTGAAGAATCCTTGACTAAAACGGTGAAAGACTGCATGGCGTTTGTGACACGTGCCGCAACATCAACAACAATTGGCGGCAGGCAATCGGCGGATTTCTCCGCTTTCTGTTCAAAGCTCCACGGATGGTCATCGTCCATGCCAGTCGCTGTCACCTTCCAGTACCACCGCCCTTTTGACAACGGATGTTCAATCTGATGGCGGAGTCGACCGCCGCAATTGACAGCAATTTCACCTCCATTTGTGAACGCCATGTCACGCGAAAGGCGAAGCACATAGTTGGTCACGCCTGTGCACATGGTCCAGGCGAACGCCGGAGTATTGTTTGTCAGCACTATGCCATCCGTCGGACTCGCCTTTTTGACAGATTCGATGAGCTTGCAAAAGGCGAAGTCATCAAACCATGCCGTGCCCTTCCCACGCAGACAAAGCGTAATCAGGGCTCGGGCAGCGTTCGGAGGCGCACGCATCGGCCCGCTCTTGATCTGAAACCAGTTCCTAGTGCCAAAATTGTTGTAAGTGCTCGCCCCCCAACCAATATATCTGCCATCAGCATCTGCCCATTCGACAATCATACCCGCACCTACCGACGTGTCACGGCATGTGGCCAGCTTAACGTTCTCCGTCCGAATCCAACACGACGCCGCATACCCTGCACCTCCGACAACAGGCAAAGTCCTTGACAAATAAACATCGTCTTTGAGAGGGTCGGCCACCGCAACCTTCGCCGACGCACTGCCTGAATGGAACACAACACTGTCTATCGACATGTTCATGCCAGACTTCCAATTGTCAAAACCACTCTCAAACGACGGATTGTCAATAGCATGGACCACGACTGCACAAGCAGTCGCAAGAAACAAACTACATGCTATTCTCAAGCAACTTGTCATTATCTCTCCTTGGTGCAGACATTATATCATAACCCATTCATCGAACAAACCCCCTAACCTTAGGGGGCTATGTCGTATAGTAAAATATGGTAGAATAACGGACATGAGTGCCATTTCAATTCTGTTCGCGACAGCCTGCAGCCTGACCAACGCGGTTGATGTAACATTGGCCGTACACAAATCGGCCAATGGCACACCATTCGACTTGCATGGCATGATATCTCCCTACGTGCCAAACCATTCCTGCTTTCTTCTTGCAGACGGCTCTGGTTCGACGCGCATCGAATACCGCGGTCATGCCGACACTGGACGGCTTCAGTGCGGTGACATCGTGCATGCCCTCGGCACGATTGATCCATATCCATCTGGAATGGGCATTGCCATTTGTTCGCAACTCGTTGTCGAAGCGCATTGCGATCCACCGCCTGTGAATATGACCTCCCTGCTAGAGATCAAAAGGGGAAAGTACGACAACCTTCCAGTAAAAGTACAAGGCACGATCAAAGAAGTATTTCGGGACGACATAGACCCGCTATGGTACTACATGGTCCTGACGGACGGCGACAAATCCATATACATGACATTGCATTCCGACTGTGCAGACCTTAGCGCAGTGCAGAAGATGACAGGAGCCTTCGTCGCCGTCACGGGCCTGTGTGCTCCATGGGATTATGGCTTCCGCGTAACGCTTGGACGGTTCATCAACCTTCTGGATTTCAGCGACATTGAAGTAATTCGCCCAGCTCCATCCGATCCCTTTGATATCCCTGAAATCGTCACCATCCGATTTCCAAACCCTGAAGACATGCCAACGCTGGAACGACGGAGACTTTCTGGCAAGGTGATTGCTGTATGGCGCGGCAACCGCATCCTGATCAAAAGCGAGAACGGCGATGTTCATACAGTCGAGCTTTCCGGCAGTTCTGTCCCTGAATATGGAGCGACAATAGAAGCGGCTGGGCTCCTAAGAACCGATCTCTACCGCATGAACCTTTCAGATGCGATCTGGCGACGCACCAATCTCGCCACAGCAAAAGAAGACGCAGCAGAGGATGTTCACGGTCTTCTACGGGATGAAAAAGGCTCCGTGCGCATAATCCCAACCCTCCATGGCCGTACATTCCGCGTACGTGGAACCGTGCAGGACATGCCGTCAAGCGACACCCAATACGCGCTCATCACCCTAAAATGCGACACCGAGACGATCCCAGTAGACGTGAGCGCCAACAGATCGGTTCTTGATGTCATCAGCATCGACAGCGTAATTGAAGTGACGGGCACCTGCATCGTGGAATGCGACAACTGGCACTCCTACTCCGCGTTCCCGCATGTCACCGGCATAACGTTGGCTGTCCGACGACCCTCTGACATCAGAATACTGAAGCGCCCGCCGTGGTGGACGCCGCGCCGCCTTGCCATCGTGATCGGCGGCCTACTTGCCATGTTGTTTGGCGTCGTCGTGCGCAACAAACTGCAGAAACGAACCGCCGCACTGATGGCGAAGTTCGCAACTGACCTCAAGGTCGGGGAACGCACCAGACTCGCCGTTGAACTGCATGACTCGCTTGCCCAGAATCTGACAGGGGTATCCCTCGAAATCGACACGGCTGACAAGCTCGTTGAATTAGATCCAAAGGCCATGCGAGAACATCTTGGTCAGGCCACTCGAACCCTCAAGTCCTGCCGCGACGAGCTGCGCAACTGCATCTGGGATCTAAGAAATCGCGCTTTGGAGGAGGCGAACATGGACGAGGCGATACGCCAGACTCTCGCACCGCACGTCATGGGCGTAGATGTCGCAATACGCTTCAATGTGCCGCGAGAGAGAATATCAGACAACACGGCTCACGCCGTTCTGCGAAGCATACGCGAGCTGACGATAAACGCCGTGCGGCACGGCAGGGCTACGAAGATATGGATTGCGGGCAGCATCGATGGTGACAGCCTGCTCTTCTCCGTACGAGACAACGGAATAGGCTTCGATCCTGCCTCGGCCCCTGGCTTCGCCGAGGGTCACTACGGACTCGTCGGAATAACAGAGCGCGTCGAATCGCTCGAAGGCGAATTCGACATCGAAAGCACCCCTGGAAACGGGGCAAAAGCCACAATCAAAATCAAGTTGAAATGAAAGACAGAATCTCAATTCTCATCGCAGATGACCATCTCATAGTGAGAACGGGGCTTGCCGCCCTTCTCGGCACCGAGCGCGACTTCCAAGTTGTTGGACAGGCCAAGAACGGAATCGAGGCCGTGCGCGAGACTGTACGCCTCCAACCAGACGTCGTGATTATGGACCTCGTCATGCCAAAGAAGGACGGCGTTGAAGCAACGGCCGAGATTTCCGAGAAGGTGCCTGGATCAAGGGTAATCCTGTTGACCACTTTCGGCACGTCGGACGGAATAGCGCACGCGCTCGCAGCAGGCGCAAAGGGGGCTATACTGAAGAACACTGACAATGCCGAACTTGTCAGGGCCATACGCAAGGTTTACAACGGCGGTAAATTCATCTCGCCAGACATAATGCAGCAGCTAACTGCCGACCCGCCCATTCCGCAGCTTACACCGCGCCAGAACGAGATACTCGCCGCGATGGTACGAGGGCTGACCGACCGGGACATCTCGCGTCAGATTGGAATCCGGCTGGACGGCGTCAACGATCATGTACGGGCGATTCTCGCAAAAATCGGCGCGGCCAACAGAACAGAAGCAGTCGCCATAGCCATGCGTAAGCATTTAGTCTAATTCCAATTATTTACCCGCTTTTATTTAACTTGCGCAATCAGCGGAGTATGATGAGAGATCCTACACCGTGACCGGTGAGAGCGTTCAGTTCGCCTGTTCCGTCAAGGCGGCTGCGCATGCGCAAGGGACCTTTCGACGCGGAATACACGCCAGCAGAGCATTCGACGCCGACCACCGTAAGCGAGCCACTAGGTGCCAGACCCCAGGCTTGGGTTCATTTTCCGCCGTCTTCCCCCGCGTTTCTGCCAGATATCCGCCGCGCGGCCGCCGCGAGCCGCCATCCGTGCGTCGACCAGCCGA
>CACYCL010000201.1 GCA_902772905.1 uncultured bacterium
AGATATTCTGCTGCAGAAGAACGGCTATCGCGTTCTTCGCTTCCTAGTGGAAGATGTCTGTGGGCATCTGGACAATGTTTTGGATGCTATAGTGGCAAATGTGTAAAGCTTCATGGAAAATCTTTCGCCTAGGCACGGACTTTTCTGTAGATACGGCCTATTCATTCGTAAAGGACAATTTCATATGCCGCTTGACAGCTGAAACCAAAACGGAGCGGGACAAATACACACGACGGAGAACTATGGAGAGAATTGGGAAAACATGAAATATGCTTGAAAACAGGGCGATTTCGAAAAAGAGAACAGTCTATGAAAACTCATTGTCTGCGCCACCAAATCCCTCATTTTGATATAAAACGTACGTAGAGCAGAAGAAGGTCAATGTTCTTTTCTCGTAACACCTCAATGCGGCGACAGCAGAGGAAAGATGAAAAAAGAAAACCGTGATATTGTTCGCATCCTTTTTATTGCGTTGGTGGCGATGTTTGCGTTGCCTGCTGCGTATCGTGTCTGGCTACACTATAATCCACAGCCGGAGCGCAAGCCGTTCGCCGAGATGCTGCGCGAGGCGGGCGGCTTGCGCCGCGAGACGCTTCTCACAACTCCGCTTGACCGATGGTCGGCGAGGGACGCGACTCTTGCGCCAGACGTTCGTGAGTGGCTTGTGAACCATGCCGAGGTGATATTGCCTTGGGAGTGGGCCGAGGAGGCGAAGAAAAAAGACTGGAAAGGGTACTGCAAATTGTGGGAGCGCATCGTTGAAGAGCAGATTTCGGCGCTAGATTCATTGATCGCCTACAAATCATCGGTCATTGGCGATACGGCGGATAAAGCCCGCATTGAGCGAGCCATGGCGACTCATGACCTTGAGCAGGCTGAGAAAGCGCGCGCTGCGGCGACAAACTCATATCCTGTCATCTTTGAGACTGACGAACTGACGCCTGGACGCCTATGGGGTTGGAATCATCGCAGGAAACGGCGCAGCTTCGACGACGAGGGTGCGCTTATGGCTTATACCAGAGAACTGGAGGAGCGCGCCAAGCGCGAGTGGAGCGTCGCCGCCGAGGCGCATGAGCGTGAGGGCGCTTCGGCGAAGTCCGACGTTGCAGCGTTAACTGCGACAAGGGACGGTTTTGCGTCCGCGCTTAAGGATATAGAAGAGGCCAGGAAGTCCGGCTATGTCTTTGGTGCGCTTGAGAAGGCACTGCGGCATGCGCTTCTTGACTCGATTGGTTCCATGTATAGATGCAAGGCTCCAGAGCGCGGCGGTGCATCCAGATGGTTGCCTGCGTCAATGCGCAAATGGTTTAGTTCGCCTGACGAAGTGAAGTCGTCGCCGGAAGGTGTGTGCTTATGATCCACTCTGGCGAGAACGTCGTATGCGGTGTGCCAGTTGATGTCGAACGCAAGCGCATTCGCCGGATAAATATATGCGTCAAGCCAGATGGTCGGGTGCATTTGTCTGTGCCAAAGTGGTGGGCGACACTCCGCGACGGGGAAGAATTTCTTCTTTCAATGGAGCTGGGTGCTCAAGACGAGGGCAGCGGTGTTGTTCAGACTCTCGGTAGCGCGCACCCCTTGCACCGAGGCAGAGATCGCGGCGCTGCGCGAGCTGCTCACTGCGCTGAATGCCGAATGGACGCAGCGGCTTTGCGAACCGGGTGTAGTGTGGAAGATCCGCCGCCTCAAGAGCGTCTGGGGGTCTTGCCGCTTCCGCAGTCGCAGCATAACGTACAATGCCGAGCTTGCACGCCATTCGCGCGCCCATGTAGAGTACGTGGTAGTTCACGAATTGACGCACCTCAGGGTTCCAAACCACGGCCCGGAGTTCTACAGGCTCATGGACGAACGACTGCCGGAATGGAAGCGGCTGCGGCGAGAGCTTAACGGACGATAGGTGTTTATGGTATAATTACAGCACCATGCGTAAAATCAAGATAGGTCTTCTGCCGCGACTTTTCGCCGCGCTTGCCGTTGGTGCCGTGTTAGGATTCTTCGCGCCTGATTGGCTGCTTAGGTCCATGAACTGCTTTCGTGACACGTTCGGGCAGTTCATCAAGTTCTTTGTAACGTTCATAATCATTGGACTTGTCACGCCGGCAATAGCCGATACGGGCCGCGCCGCAGGTCGAACGCTTCTCGTCACGATGGGCATAGCATACGCATCCACGCTATTTGCCGGATATTTTGCATATGGTGTTTCGAGCAGTGTTTTCCCTGCGATAATGTCTGGTGGGCTTCAGGATGCTGCAACGCGTGCGTTTCCCGCCTACTTTTCATTGAAGATTCCTCCGATCATGGACGTTACGACGGCACTTGCCGCTGCCTTTCTTGTTGGCCTCGGGATAGTTGTCGCAAAGGCCGAGACGCTTGAGCGTGCGGCGCACGAGTTGCGGAACATTGTATCCTGGGCGCTTGATAAGGCGTTTGTGCCGCTTCTGCCTTTTTATGTGCTGTCGACGATGGCCGATCTTACGGCAAGCGGAAGGCTTGCGGTGGTGGGTGGCGGCTGCCTCAAGATCATGGGCGTCGCACTCGCGACCTCTGTGATCGTCCTGCTCGTGCAGTTTTCGGTGGCGGGCGTGGTTGCGCGGAAAAACCCGATCAAGGCTCTTTTGACGATGCTGCCTGCGTATCTGACGGGCTGGGGCTGTTGTTCGTCCGCCGCGACGATTCCGTACACGCTCGCTCAAACTCGCAAGAACGGCGTGTCGGATGAGACGGCAGACCTTGTGATTCCGCTCTGTGCGAACGTTCATCTTGCTGGTTCGATGGCGAACATGGTCATATATGCGGCCGGTTTGGCCGTTATGGCTGGTGATGGGCTGCCATTCGGAGCGTTCACCGAGTACATACTCATGGTCAGCGTGACAGCTGTTGCATCGCCTGGCGTTCCGGGCGGCGTGGTTCTTGCATGCGCGTCCGTCGCCGAGGCTGCGCTCGGCTTCTCTCCTGATCGATACGCGATAATGATTGCGGTGTACATGGCGCTTGATGGAATGGGCACGGCGTGCAACCTTACTGGTGATGGCGCGATTGCCATGATTGTTGACCGCATCCGTGGTAGACGGGCGGATTTGACAACCAAGTGAGAAATATATTAGAATACCAAGCCATGAACATGTTTGCTTATGTAGATCCGTCGGTAATGTCGTATACGGTTCAGGCCATCGCCGGAGTGGCGATTGCCCTTGGCGTTGTGTTCGGAGTCGTCTGGCGTCGTGTCAAAAGCGGCGCCAACAAGGCTCTCGGGCGCGATGAAAACGCCGGCAAGGAAGTTGAGGATGACATCGTGCGCAGATAGCACCGGGCGGCGGCTGCCACTAAATACAAGGAGCGAATACGATGAACGCTGAGATTCCATACAAGACGTATCTAACCGAGAACGAATTGCCGACAGCATGGTACAACGTGCGTGCCGACATGAAGAAAAAGCCTGCGCCGCTTCTAAACCCGGCGACGCGCGCGCCATGCACGCAGGATGAGCTTGAGCGTGTGTTCTGTCGTGAGTGCGTCCGTCAGGAGTTGGATGAAACGTCGCAGTACATACCGATTCCTGGGGCCGTACGTGACTTTTACAAGATGTATCGGCCCTCGCCGCTAGTCAGGGCGTACTTCCTCGAACGTGCGCTTGGCACGCCTGCGAAGATATACTACAAGTTCGAAGGCAACAACACCTCTGGCTCGCACAAGCTCAATAGCGCAATCGCGCAGGCCTACTATGCGAAGGAGCAAGGGCTTACGGACGTTACGACCGAGACTGGCGCAGGGCAGTGGGGCACGGCGCTTTCGATGGGTTCGGCGTTCTTCGGGCTGAAGTGCCACGTCTACATGGTCAAGTGCTCCTATGAGCAGAAGCCGTTTCGCCGCGATGTCATGCGCACGTATGGTGCCGATGTCACGCCTTCGCCGTCGATGACAACCGAGATAGGCAAGCGCATAAACGAGGAGCATCCGGGTACGACAGGCTCCCTGGGCTGCGCAATCTCAGAGGCCGTCGAACGTGCGCTCGCGCTGCCGAACGCCCGCTATCTGCTTGGCTCCGTGCTGAACCAGGTCTGTCTGCACCAGTCGATCATCGGCCTTGAGACGCAGAGCGCCCTCAGGAAGCTTGGTGTCGAGCCGGACGTGATAATAGGCTGCGCCGGCGGCGGCTCAAATCTCATGGGAATCATCGCGCCGTTCATGGGCGAGAAGCTGCGCGGCGAGCACGACTATCGCTTCATAGCCGTCGAGCCAGCCAGCTGCCCGTCGCTCACGCGCGGAAAGTACGCCTACGACTACTGCGACACGGGCCGCGTCTGCCCGCTGCAGAAGATGTACACGCTAGGCTCTGACTTCATACCGTCCGCCTCCCATGCAGGCGGGCTGAGATACCACGGCATGAGCGCGACGCTTTCCGAACTGTATGACCAGGGCCTTGTGGAGGCCAGGGCCGTTGAACAGACGTCGGTGTTCGAGGCTGCGGTGCAGTTTGCCCGCACAGAGGGAACGCTTCCGGCGCCAGAGTCGTCTCACGCGATACGCGTCGCAATTGACGAGGCTCTGCGTTGCAAGCGCGAGGGCAAGGCCGAGACAATCGTCTTCGGGCTTACCGGAACCGGCTACTTCGACATGTTCGCCTATGGCCGCTATATCGACGGACAGATGGGCGACACGATTCCGACGGACGAGGAGATCTCCGCCGGGCTGTCAAAGCTGCCGGAGGTCAAGGCGTGAGAAAGACGCCAGCCATCGTGCTTCTGCCGCTGGCATTCATAGTCGGCGGACTTGTGGGCGCGTACGGTCCGATGGAGGAACTTCGCGCGCGCAACGAGCGTGCGGAGTCGGCAAAAGCCGATGCGAAGGCGAAGTCCAAGGCGTCTGGTGCATTCGGATCGTTTGCTCAGATAATAAACATTCCGGACGAGGCGCGAAGGGTTAGGTCGCCGCGAAAGCTTGGCAAGCCAGATAATGCGGAGTCCGAGAGCGTCCAGGAGAGTCAGGGCGCATCAGTGCAAGTACGGGCGGATGCAAATGAGGCTTCGGCGGAATCTGCGGTCGAAAGGCGCAAGCTGTCGCCAGAAGACCTCAAGGCGCGCATAGACGAGGCGGCTGATCTCTGGCGCACCCGCATCGAATTGGCAAGGACCGCTGCTGTCTCAAAGCTTGGGCTTGACGATGATGGGTGCGCCGCGTTCGACGGGGCTGTTGCGGCTATGAACGAGAAGCTTCGCGAGTCGATGCAGATCGTCGCCGATCAGATTGCTTCGGTTGATGAGCTTACTCCGGAGCTGGGCGTGCGGCTTATGGGAGATGTGTCAGCGTCGCTCGCCGAGGCATATGACGCGATAGGCGCCTGCGTCGCCGAGGGGCGTCGCGGAGATGTCTCGAAGCTTAACATCGCGGACTTCATAGATCCGTCAGTAGCGGAACCGTTCGTCGCCGTGCAGGACAAGCTGGAGCGCACCAAGTGAGGAACATTCTGGAGATGGCGCGTTTCGAGCTCGCGGCAGCGTTGCGCACGAAGCGAGCTCTCGCCATTGCCGTGGTGTACCTCGTTACGTCTCTCTTCGGCATGAGCAGCGCAATAACGGCGCTTGGGAAGATGGAAGACCAGCTGTCCGACATTCTTCAGGTTGAACGCGTCGAGGGCAAGAGTGGAGTGGTTTCTGCCGCGCTTTGGAAGTCCAAGCCGTTTCAGTCCCTTGCGCGCGGCGTCGTTGGAGACTCGCTCGTCTACGACGACATCGTTGGCAAGCACCCCGCCGAGCTGATATATGCGTGGATTGTATTCATGGCCGTGCCGTTCCTGTCCGTGCTAGTGGCGTGCCGCCGCGTTGCGGACGACGTGAAGTCTGGCGCGGCAAAGTACGCTCTTATGCGCGTTTCGCGTCTTGAGTGGTCGCTTGGCAAGTATGTCGGGCAGGCGACCCTTGTCCTGGCAGGTCTGCTCGTCGGCGCATTCGGCGCGTGGGCTGTTGCGATGTTCAAACTTGCCGGTGCCGACGTTGCATCAATGCTCCCTGCTATGCTTGCGTGGTCGTTGAAGGCGTGGTTTCTTTCGCTGGCGTGGCTTGGCGTTGCGCTTGGCATATCACATTCATTCAGTACCGGCACGAAGGCACAGACGGTTTCGATGTTCGCGCTTGTTGCGTTTTCGATAGCGCCTTACGTAGTGAAACTGTACGCGGACACGGCCATTGGCGAGAAGCTACAGGTGTTGCAGCGGCTGTTTCCGTCGGCCATTGAGGATGCGCTATGGCGTTCTTCGCTCGCGCCTGTTGCGGCTGGCTCCGTGTGGCTCGCACTTCTCGGATTGATGTGGCTTTCGCTTGGTTACCTCACCTTCGCTCGGAGGGACGTGCGGTGAACGAGGCGATTGTGACGCATGCGCTTGCGAAACGCTACGGACACCACCATGCGTTGAACGGCTTCACACTTGCCGTTCCTCGCGGCTCCATCACAGGGCTTGTCGGGCGCAATGGCGCAGGCAAGACTACTTGGATGATGACTGTCGCCGGGTTTGTGCGCCCAGATGCGGGGGAGGTTAACATACTTGGCCGCGGTTCGTTTGACGCTGCAGTCCATTCCGGACGCTTCACCATACTTCCGCAGGATTCTGACCTCCCAAATGAATGGCGCGTCAGGCCGCTGCTCATTGGCTATGGAAAGCTTCAGGGACTTTCCGGGAAGATGGCGACGGAGTCTGCCGACGGACTCATAGCCGCATTCAATCTCTCCGAAAAGGCCAACGCCACGATACGTTCGCTATCCCACGGAATGCGCAAGCGCGTCGCGGTCGCGCAGGCGTTTCTTGGCAGTCCGGAGGTCGTGTTGCTGGATGAGCCGCTCAGCGGACTTGATCCCATCGAGGCGGACCGCCTTCGCACGTTCATACTCGCCTGCCGCGGCAAGACAACAATCGTTATATCATCTCACCATCTGGACGACATAGAGCGGCTGTGCACGCATGTTGCATTCGTTGTCGCCGGCAAGGTTGAGCGCATGGAGACGCTTCGCTCGCTTACGTCCGACACCGGGCGCATATCGTACGGACTCAAGACGTTGCCTGGCGATATCTCCGGCCTTGCCGCAGCGTGTCCGTCTGTGCGCTTGTCGGTCGAAGGCGTTTCGCTCGTGGTGGCGGAGTTCGACAAGAACTTGTCCGTGGAGGAAGTAAACGCTGCGCTCCTGCCGAGGCTTCTGGCGTTCGGCGTATGTTCCGTTACGCCTGGGCGCAGTCTCGCCGACGCGTACATCGGCGAAGTCTCGGAGCGCTAGAAGCGCCGCAAGTCAGCCGTTTCTGAGCATGGACGAGACGAGTTCCTGAAGTCTGCCCAGCAGGCGTTTCTTGATTACGTCCACGTTGCCGCGCGTCACTCCGAAGTCGGCTGCCACACGCTCTGGCGCTTCGCCCAGCAGTGCCACGTGCCGGAATATCTCGCGGTTGCGCGGGACTATGGCATCATCTGCCATCAGCTGTTCGAGAGCGGCGTGCATCAGGGCCTCGCGCCAGTCGGCGTCGGATGTTTCGCGCAGTCTTGCGGCACGGTCGTTTGCGTAGTCCTTGAGACGCTCGCTTTCCGTAGTGCGCTTGCGTATGGCGTCCGCAGCCTTGTGCCGCAACACTCCGGCCAGATAGTTGTGGAAGTGGCCCTTGGCGTCAGGCGTGTAGTGGTAGTTCGGCAGCGCCGTCGTAAGCGAAATGAACACGTTCTGCAGCACGTCGTCGGCATCGACGGACGGATAGTGTCGCATCAGGAAGTCGCGCATGAAACCGTCGTAGCGGCGCACGAACTCGGACCAGCGAGCGTTGGAGCATCCGCTCGCTAGGTCTTTGAGTAGTGAGATGGAGGTTGTGGGCGTAGTTGGCATATATGCATTATATCATTTACGCGCTGACTATGGTATAATGTCCGCATGAACGGCAATCCAATCGAGGCTCGGCGCATCGTGCCATGCGCGACGGTCGGAACGGAGCGTGAACGATGCGACTGAAGACGGTAGACGCGGTGCGCGCCATGGCCATCGTTCTCGTAGTTTTGGGCCATGCGCTGATATACGCCAACAGCGGCAGGTTTCTCATGGGGTTCATATATTCGTTTCACATGTCGCTTCTTTTCGTGCTCTCTGGGTTTGTCGCGGCCGCGTCATGGAAGCGGTCGGACGTTGAGCCAGACCTTGGCTTCGCGGTGCGAAAGATAGCGAGAAGCGCACGAAGACTTCTTGTACCGTATGCAATATGCGGTGCGGTCGTGGTTCCGTTCGTGAATGCATTTCTGACGCATAGGTATGCAGAATCATTCCTCAATGGCTGGCGCAATGCCTTCATGCTGAACAAGTTCTTGTGGTATCTGCCTTGCTGCTTTTTTCTGGTGTGCATTTTCGTGGCGGTGTCGCTTGCTGCACGGCATGGAAGCGCACTGCGTCGTTGGGTCGTGGTCGGCGCGGCGTTTGGAATGGTGGTGGCATTGCGTCTTCTGCTTCCTGGTGTAGACTACATCAGGTCAGTCATGAGCTATTTTCTACCGTTTTTTGCAGGCGTGTGGCTTTGGTCACGTCGTGACGTAGTGCTGGAGCCTAGTCCATGGCTTGTTGCAGTGACTTCGGTGGTGTTTGTCGTTCTTGCAACGACATACGCATCCCTTCCGGAGATGCCTTTGATGGTGAAGGGCATTGTGAAACCGCTTGCCGGCATTGCCGCCCTGTTTCCAATGATGGCGGTGGTTCGTCGTCTGCGAGGGGCGCTAGCGGACGGCGTGGCGAATCTGGGGCGCATAACGCTGTTTCTGTATTGTTTTGATTTCTGTGCAACGCCGATAACTGTCTGGTACATATTGCCGCATGGCGTAGCCAGTTCATGTGCTGTGGCATTTGGCGTCGTGACGCTAGGCGTCTTTCTGAAGCTGGCTTTCGAGTATGCGATCTTGCCTGAGATTAAGCGAGTTGCAAGCTGAAGCATAGTTCTTTGTTTACTTATGCCAATCGCCCATAATGTACGAAGTAACTTCGTGGTCACCTTTTTGCGTCCGACACCCGCACCCGCGCCGGAGGCAATGTAGCGGTTGACTATGCGGCATGGAAAACTGTATAATACTCCCACTCTTCTCTCGCAGGCGGTTCGCCCTCTGCGCGATTTGGGGTTTGTCTGAATAAGGAAACTGAAATACATGAGGAATCTTACCGCTGATGAATTGAGGAGCGAATACCTCAAGTTCTTCGAATCCAAGGGGCACAAGATCATTTCGGGCGCTTCAGTGATACCCGAAAATGATCCTACCGTGCTGTTCACTACCGCCGGTATGCATCCGCTCGTGCCCTATCTGATGGGGGCGATGGAGCATCCGTCAGGCTCTCGGCTCACCGATGTGCAGAAGTGCGTGAGAACTGGCGACATCGACGAAGTCGGCGACGCTGCGCATCTTACCTTCTTCGAAATGCTAGGCAACTGGTCGCTTAACGACTACTTTAAGAAGGAGGCGATTTCCTGGAGTTTCGAGTTCCTTACCAAGCACCTCGGCTTCGATCCTGAACTCTTGAACGTGACCGTGTTCCGTGGCGAAGGCAAGGAAGGCGAGGACGGCTACATCCCCGCCGACGACGAGGCTGTTGCGATATGGAAGTCTGTGGGCATTCCTGACGAGCGAATATTCCGTCTGCCGCGTGAAGACAACTGGTGGGGGCCGGCTGGCACCACTGGCCCGTGCGGACCCGACACCGAGATGTTCATCGACACCGGCAAGGATAAGTGCTGCGCCGACTGTCGCCCTGGCTGCCACTGCGGAAAGTACATAGAGATATGGAACGATGTCTTCATGCAGTACAACAAGAACGAGGAGGGCAAGTTCGTTCCGCTCGGGCGCCACAATGTCGATACCGGCATGGGCGTCGAGCGCACGGTCTGCATGTTGAGCGGCGCGCCTACGGTGTATGACACTGAGATATTTGCGCCGATCATGGCGAAGATAGATGAGCTGAGCGGCGGTGCGCCGGAGTCCACGCCCGTTTCGGCTGAAGATGCTCTTCGCGCCAAGCGCATCGTTGCTGACCACATGCGCACGGCCACGTTCATCCTGTGCGATCCGAAGGGCGGCGTGAAGCCTGGCAACGTCGGGGCGAACTACGTGCTGAGGCGTCTCATCCGCCGTGCCGTCAGGTATGCGCGTATGCTTGGCATAGGCGAGGGCTTCACGGTGAAGCTCGCCGAGGTCATCTGCGACAAGTACAGCCACGTCTACCCGGAGCTCAAGGTGAACCTTGAGCAGTGTCGCATCGACCTTGAGGCCGAGGAAAGGCGTTTCAACGCCACACTCGACAAGGGCGAGGCGATGTACAGAAAGGTTGCCGAGCAGCTCAAGGCCCATGGCCAGTCGCAGATAAGCGGCAAGACGGCTTTCAAGCTCTACGACACATTCGGCTTCCCGCTTGAGATGACGGTCGAGATGGCGGCGAAGGACGGCCTCGTGGTTGACAAGGATGGCTTCGAGGAGGCGAACCGCAAGCACCAGGAGCTTTCGAGGACCACGAGCGCAGGTTCGTTCAAGGCCGGTCTGCAGGACAATTCGGCCGTCGTCACGCGCATGCACACCGCGACGCACCTGCTGCACGCGGCGCTTCACAAGGTGCTCGGACCCACGGCGAACCAGAAAGGCTCGAACATCACCGCCGAACGTCTGCGCTTCGACTTCACGTGGCCTGAAAAGATGACGCCCGAGCAGATAGCAGAGGTCGAGAAGCTCGTCAACGGCTGGATTGCCGACGCGATACCCGTCACGAAGAAGATGACAACTGTCGAGGAGGCGAAGTCAGAGGGCGCCATGGCGCTGTTCGGCGCGAAGTACGGCGATCAGGTGTCGCTCTATTCGATAGGCGACGTGTCAAAGGAGATATGCTGCGGGCCGCACGTCGAGAACACCAGCGAGCTTGGTTCGTTCAAGATACAGAAGGAACAGTCGTCGTCAGCCGGCGTTCGCCGCATAAAAGCCGTGATCGGCAATCTTTCGTAACCTCTACTACAGACAAATATGAAATCGTACAACTGCGTTGTTTGCGTCAAGCAGGTGCCCGACACGAAGAGGGTCACCGGCGACGCCATGAAGGCCGATGGCACGATCAACCGTGCCGCGCTGCCCGCTATTTTCAACCCAGAGGACAAGTGCGCCCTTGAGGCGGCGCTGCGCGTCAAGGAGACTTATGGCGGCACTGTGACAGTGATCACGATGGGGCTGCCGGCAGCGAAGGCGATACTGCGCGAGGCGCTCATGTGCGGCGCAGACAGGGCAGTTCTCGTTACCGACCGCAAGGCCGCAGGGTCTGACACGCTGGCGACGAGCTACATTCTGTCGCAGGCGGTGAAGAAGTTCAACCCAGACCTCGTGTTCTGCGGCCGTCAGGCAATCGACGGCGACACTGCGCAGGTCGGTCCGCAGATAGGCGAGAAGCTTGACTGCGCGGTTGTCACGTACCTTGAGAAGCTGGAGCTGGACGGCGACGTTGCAATAGCAACGCGTGACATTGGGACGGGCGTCGAGACGTGCCGTGCGCAGCTGCCTGCGCTCTTCACCGTGACGGAGCGGCTTGGCGAGCTTCGTCCGTTTCTGATGCGCCGTGTCATGGAATTCAAGAACGCCGAGCCAGAGATGCTCGACTGCGCGGCGATTGGCTGTGAGGACTCTCGCTGCGGCTTTGCCGGCTCGCCGACGAGCGTGAACAAGATCGAGTCGGTCGTGCTGGCTGGCGGCGACTTCAAGGAGGTCTCTGCGACAGATGATGGAATCGCCGGACTGGTCGCGGAGCTTGTCAAGGATCATACAATAGGGTAAGTCGACTTTATGAAGAACACACAAGGTGAAGTTTGGGTCTTCGCGGAACAGGAGGAGGGCAAGCTCTCCGAGGTTCCATTTGAGCTTCTTGGCAAGGCGCGCGAGCTTGCGGACAGGCTTGGCGTGAAGGTCGGCGCGGTGCTTATGGGGTCTGGCGTAGAGGCGCTCGCCAAGCCGCTCTTCGAGGGAGGGGCCGATGTCGTGCATCTCGTGGACGACCCGGCGCTCAAGGTCTTCCGCAACAAGGCGTACCGTCACGCCATGGTGGAGCTTGTGAAGGAGGCAAACCCGCAGATCGTCATATTCGGCGCAACGCACATGGGCCGCGACCTGGGACCCTCGGTTGCGAGCGCGCTGAGGTGCGGGCTTACGGCGGACTGCACCGACCTTCAGATTGGCGACTACACCGACAAGAAGACGGGCGAGGAGTTCAAGAACGTGCTCATGCAGATTCGCCCGGCCTTCGGCGGCAACATAATCGCTACCATAGTGAACGCCCGCAACTGGCCGCAGATGGCGACGGTGCGGGAGGGGGTAATGAAGCCGCTTCCGCGAGATGCGGCGAGGGGCGGCGATGTCGTGCGCCATGGCGCGCATCTTGATGGAGTTGAAATACCAGTAGAGGTAGTTGAGATCATCCGCAAGACGTCGAGCATAAACCTGAAGGGTGCGCGCGTGATAGTCTGCGGCGGCGCGGGCGTGGGATCTAAGGAGAACTTCAAGCTTCTGCACGACCTGGCGGCGGCGCTGGGCGGTGCGGTAGGCGGTTCGCGCGCGGCGGTTGACCTCGGCTACTGCGAGCATGAGCGGCAGATTGGCCAGACGGGCGTGACGGTGCGTCCGGCGCTCATGATCAGCTGCGGCGTCTCCGGCGCGGTGCAGCATCTTGCGGGCATGAAGGACTCCGCTAAGATCATCGCGATCAACACCGACAAGGACGCTCCGATCTTCCAGGTCGCGCACTACGGCATAGTCGGCGACCTCAACGTCGTCGTTCCGAAGCTGATAAAGGCGATAAAGCAGTAGCGAGGGTCTTAAAGAGGAAAAGCGAAATGAACTTTTACAGAGACAACAAGGACATAGAGAACCTCATCGACGCGCTCGACCTCACGGAGGTCGCCGAGCTGCGCGAGGAGGGCTTCCGCTTCGCGAAGGAGTACGCCTTCGCGCCCAAAGACGCGGCGGACGCGATCGACAACTACAAGCGGGCGATAGACCTATGCGGCGACATAATGGCCAATCGCATCGCGCCGCTCGCCGAGGAGACCGACAAGGTCGGCAACACGCTGAACGAAGACGGCTCTGTGACGCGCGCGCCAGGCATGAAGCTGGCGATCGAGCTGTTCGGTGGAACGGGTCTCATGGGCGTGACGATTCCATACTACCTGGGCGGACTCAACATGCCGTGCACGGTGCTGACCGCCTGCAACGACATCGTGAGCCGAGGCGACGCTGGACTCATGAACCTCTTCGGGCTTCAGGGCATCGCCGAGACGATAAACTCGTTCGGCGACGAGGAGATGAAAAAGCAGTATGTTCCGAAGCTCGTCACCGGCGAGTGGACGGGCGCAATGGTGCTGACCGAGCCGGACGCCGGCAGCGACCTTCAGAGCGTGAAGACGACCGCGCACCAGGATGCGGACGGCACATGGCGCGTAAACGGCGTCAAGCGCTTCATCACCAACGGCTGCGGCGAGGTGTTGATTGTCCTCGCGCGCACCGAGCCCGAGTTCACCGATGGCCGCGGACTCAGCTGTCTCCTTGTCGAGAAAGGGCCGTGGGTAAAGGTGCGCCGCCTTGAGAACAAGCTAGGCATACACGGCTCGCCTACATGCGAAATGGTGTTCACCGACGCGCCCGCTAAGCTCATCGGGCTGAGGAAGCGCGGACTAATCACGTACGTCATGGCGCTGATGAACGGCGCGCGCATGGGAATCGCCGCGCAAGGCACCGGCATCGGCGAGGCCGCCTACCGCGCAGCGCGCGAATATGCAGCCAGCAGAAAGCAGTTCGGCGTTACGATCGACAACTTCCCTGCGCTCCGCGACATCCTCTCAACGATGTCCGTCGAAGTGCAGGCCGCCCGCGCTTTGACGTACTACTCCGCGAAGTGTGTTGATCTTGAGGAGGGGCTGACGCGCAAGTTCGAGTCGATCAAGGGCTCGCCCGAGGCACAGGCCGTGCGCACGCGGATGAAGAAGTACGCTGCGTTCAACAAGATGCTCACTCCGATGGCCAAGTACTATGGCTCCGAGATGTCGATGCGCAACGCGATGAGCGCGATATCCGTCCTCGGAGGCTCCGGATACATGAAGGATTACCCGGTAGAGCGCTACTTGCGCGACAGTCGAATCGCGACCATCTACGAAGGAACGTCGCAGCTGCAGGTCGTTGCCGCAATAGCAGGCGTCACGGGGGGCCTCGTCAAGACGGTAGTCGACGACATACTTGGCGAGGGCTGGGCATCCGCGCATCCGCGCATGGCCGCGCTTCTCGCCTCTCTCGACGATGCGGTTGCGTATGTCAAGGGGCGCGAGGACGCAAAGACGTACCACGATCTCTCGGCGCGCAGGCTTGTGGACGCTGGCATTGCGCTCGTCGTAGCCGCGCTGTTCGTGAAGCTGTCCGAGAAGGGTGTTGCTGGCAAGGAGGCCGCGCTCTGGTTCTGGCTCAACGTCGAGTTCCCGCGTGTCAAGGCTGGGCTTGAGGTCGTCAAGGGTGGGTATGCCGCGCAGGTTGCCGACTTTGAGACGCTTGCGCCTGCCGTGCCAGAAGCCGACTAGGTCTGGTTGTTTTGTGTGGCATCCATTGCGCCTGCTTAGATCAGGCCTTTGCTGCGAAGAGTGTCGAGGGCGTCGCTTAGGCGCTCTCGCTTCTTTCTTCGCTCGTCGTCTGGAGCGTCGAAGAGAGTCGGTTGTCCGTCGTCTGGTGAGTTGGCGAAGTTTGAGACGCCGAAGCCAACGAGTCGAATGTTCATTCGGGAATATGTCGGCATGGCCTGGTCGAAGAGCGCGAGCGCGGCAGTCCTGAACGCGATGTCGTCGCGTGAAGGGGCGTTGAACTGGATCTGGCGGGTCATGGTGTGGAAATCAGCATCTCGCAACTTCAGCTTGGCAGTCTTGGCCCAGCGAGGTTCGCGCCGGAAATGCGAACCGACACTCTCAACGAGTTCGAGCAGCTTTGTACGTATTTCTGCGCGGTTCGATACGTCGAAGTCAAAAGTGTGCTCTCGAGAGACCGACTTGTCGTCTCCGCCTTCCCGGTTCACGGTGTCGTTGCTGATCCCGAATGAGTAGTTGCGGAGCGTTTCTGCGCCGACACTTGAGCCCAGTATCGTCTTCAGTCGTTCAGTCGTTGTCCGTTGAATGTCGCCGCAGGTTCTTATGCCGAACGGCTTGAGCGCTGATTCCGTCTTTTTCCCTATGCCCCATAGAACCGAGATCGGCTTCGTGGCCAGGAAACGCGCAATTTCGTCGGGATTGAACGGCATAAGGGTCAGTCCGTCAGGCTTGTTCTGTTCGCTGCCTATCTTCGCGAGCAGACGGTTTGGCGCGAGACCCACGGAGCATGTTATGCTACATTTTCGCCGAACTTCCTCTCGCAGCGCCTCGCCGATGCGAAGACGGCACTTTGATATTTCCGTCGCCGGATTGCCGTGAAGATGCAGGCAGCCTGTCACGTCAAGGAACGCTTCGTCAACGGATACCGGTTCGATGAACGGTGTGAAATGTTCTAGCGTGGAAAAAACCTTGTCGGACACTTCGCGGTATAGATCCATGCGCGGAGGCGTGAATACTGCGTGAGGGCACAGCTGGTATGCGGTTCGACTTGGCATTGCGCTATGCACGCCGAATCGCCGCGCTTCGTAGCTGCAGGTCGAGACGACGCCGCGCTCGTGTGGGCCCGCGCCGACAATGAGCGGACGTCCGCGCCATTCTGGATGGTGCAGAAGCTCGACGGATGCAAAGAACGCGTCCATATCGACGTGAAGTATCGTTTTCATGGTGTGCTTGTTACATCAGTTGTATTATATCATTTGTTCGCGTCAGGATTTCATGAGGTGTTTTAGTGCGCAGATTGGCGCGGTATGCTTTTTGAAAACTACCCCTATCGTTTTGTCGGCAATTATGGTATAATTTCCGCCACTTTGAAAACGAAGGAGACGATAGATGGCGGATACGGAAGCGTTGGTTGACCAGTTGAGAGAGTGCGCCGAAAAGCAGGACTTCGAGGGAGCATTCATGCTGGCAAGGAAGAATCAGGTCGAGCTGTCGAAAAAGCTGCGACCCGCTGGCTTGTGGGATGCCCTGAAGAGGGCGACGGGGGATCGCCTCATTCTTTCTTTTCTTGATAGTGTGGAATCAGACGCTCGTCAGCTTGACGAAGCACTGGTCAGGCTGGAGAAGCTGCTGTCTTTCCACCCGGAGTCGCTCGTTCTCAACAAGACGTGGGGGCTTGGCAAGGTAAAGAAGGTTGATTCGTTCTACCGCCGGATTACGGTTGACTTCAAGACGAAGCGTGGGCATCAGTTCACATATGCAGCGGCCGCCGACATGCTGGAGTCCGCGCCAGAGGATCATGTTCTTGTCAAGCGCGAGGCTGACCCTGGTGAGTTTGACAAGATGCTCAAAGAGCGCCCCGGCGATCTCGTGAAGGCGGTTATACGCTCGAACGGCTCGATGATGACGCTTATCCGCCTGGAAGACTACTGCGTGACGAACGGTTTCGTCAAGTCCGTGAATTGGAAGTCTTTCTGGGAGAGGGCTCGCACGGCGCTCAAGCAGGACAAGTGCGTCATTATACCCGCGAAGAAAGCCGACCCCATTCAGCTCAGGGCTGCCGAAGAAGACTATGGCGACAGCTGGCTCACGGCGTTTGCGCATGAGACAGATCCAAAGCTCATTCTCGCGGCGGTGCGTGAATTTGTTGCCCAGGGTAAATTCAAGGCTGCCGACGAAAACACCCGTGCGCGCATAGGCGAGCGTCTCAACTTTGCCGTTACGGCGGCGCGCAAGACAGACGATGCGCTCTATGCTCGCCTCGCTTGCCTCGTTGTCGAACTTGGATACGTGGAGCCGGCTGCCGACGGGATGCGCGCCTATCTGTGGGAGCGCCGCCGCTATGTGAAGGCTGCCGCTGCGCTGCCTGCGCGCGAGGTTGGCGCGATGATCAAGTTCCTCGCAAGTGATGCGGACGCAAAAGCCAAGCTGTACGCTACGATACCGGACTTCTGCTTTGCCGCCGCGACGGAGGTAGTCGCCCAGTTTGGCGCCGAGCCGGAGTGCCGTGCGGCTGTAGGGGCGTACATGAAGGAGCCAAAGGCGCCGGCGGTGCTGACTACGCTTATCGTCGGCCGCTACGAGCAGTTCCGCGACTGGGCAGAGCTTCCGCCGCTTATCACTCTTCTTACGCATGCGATTGCGCTCGGCGAGGGTCGTCAGGGCGGAGAGACGCTCAAGATGCAGAACATCGTCCGCAGGCTGTTTGGCGACAGGGGCTGGCTTGAGAAGATATTCGGCTGGCTGCAGCCAGCCGACCAGGCGCTTTTCTTCGAGCGCTTCCAGGCGTCGCTTGCTTGGGATCCATCCACGCACCACACCACTGTGGTTCGCATGACGAAGATCGTGCCGTCGCTTGAGGCGCATCTGGTCAAGGCTGAGAAGAAGCGCGATTACGCTCGGCTCACTTCGCCGCGCAGCTTCGCGATCCGCAAGGCCGAGTACCTCAAGCTCATCAACGAGGACATGCCGGCGAATGTCAAGCGCATCGAGTTCGCGAAAAGCTATGGTGACCTTTCGGAGAACGCCGAGTACCAGTACGCCAAGGACGAGCAACGCGCCCTCATGCAGAAGCAGACGGTCATGCAGGCCGAACTCGAGAGCGTCAAGCCGGGCGATTTCGTCGACGCCACGACCGAAGAGGTCATGCCAGGCGTCACCGTCGTGTGCGAGTCGAAGGCCGGAGAGAAGACATGGACCATTCTTGGCGAATGGGACAATGATCTCGACCGTGGCATAATATCGTCTAAGACGCGTGTCGCGCAGAACTTGCTCGGGAAGAAAGTCGGAGAGTCCTTCGAGCTTCCTGACGAAGACGGCAACGTGACCTTTGCGACAGTGAAGGAGATTCGCCCGCTTACGGACGAAATCCGCGCATGGATGCAAATCCCCGCCGGAATGCAAATCTGAAGAAGAGGAGGTGCACAATGGCCGTTAACAAGAAATCGGCGGCAAAGTCCGCGAAGAAGCCCGCCGCGAAGAAGGCGTCAGGAGACAAGCCGAAGAAAAGGGCGCAGGTCGTGAATGCCCCGCCAGAGCCGACTACCGCGCCTGTTGGAGCCGAGAAAAAAGAGATTCACCGTGTTCCTCCGCGCATTATACGCAAGCCATCGCCAATGGCGCGGCCTCCCGAAGAGGAGTATGTTCCGATTGACACCGCAAAAGCCGTCGCGTTTGCGATGTCCATTGCGCAGGAAATGAAGCGCAATGCTGCCGAGCGCGCCGCAAAGCGCGAGCAGGAGGAGAAAGAGGAAAGCATCCGCCTCGCCAGGCGGCCTACGACGCGTACCCAGGGAAAGGCAACCGTGAAGTTCCCTGTCGCGGATCTCAAGGAATTCCGCAAGCGTCTTTTGGATGCTCGGCAGCGCGCGGCAAACGGCGTGAACGCCATGAAGGCTACCGGCCTTAGCGAAGTAGATGACCATGAGGCCGACGGCGGCGACGGAACTGCCCAGACGCTGCGCCTGCAGGCTCTCGGCCAGATGGGCAACATCAACCGCATGATACAGAAGATCGACGAAGCGCTCCACCGTATCGACGATGGCACGTACGGCGTGTGCACCGTTTGCGGCCAACTCATTCGCAAGCCGCGCCTGCTGAACCAGCCGTTCGTTCTGACGTGCATGGAGTGCCAGAGCGCGATGGAGCGCGCGGCGAAGTGAAGAGGCTTGTGATCGCGGTTGTTGCCGCGCTCAACCTGCTGGCCGTTGACGCGGTCGTCAAGGAAATCGCCGTTGCGCAACTCAAAGGTGCAGCGGCGGTTCCTGTTGTCCCTGGACTGTTCGATCTTGCGTATGTCGAGAACCGTGGCTGTGCGTGGGGGCTTTTTCAGGGCCATGTGTGGCCGCTCGCGGCGTTCGGCATTGTAGCGCTAGTGTTTTTGATGTGGAAACGTCGCGCAATGTTCGGCGACATTGCCACGAGAACGCTGTCTGCATGGCTTGGGGCCTTTGCGGAGCCGCTTCTTTACGCCGGCATCGTGGGCAACGTGATCGACAGGGTGTTTCGCGGTTATGTAGTGGACATGCTGGATTTTCACTGGGGTGCGAGCCATTTCCCGTGCTTCAACCTTGCCGACACCTATATTTCCACGGCAGTAGGGCTTCTCATTCTTGCGTCTCTGGTCGAGCCGAAGAAGAATGGGGCGTTGCGGAAATGATATAGAAATGATGAAAAACGATTTTTTCGACTGGGGGACTTTTACTCCCGAACACGCGGCTGAGGAGCTGCCGCGCCTGTTGGCGCATGCGGAGCGGGGGATTTCCGCATTGGAGACGTCGGCGCCGGAAGGCTATGAGCAATTTGTCTGGAGGCTGAATGACGTGATGCGGCCGCTGTACCGCTGCTGGGCAGCCGTTTCACACATGCTTGGCGTCATGAACTCTGATGCATGGCGGCGGCTAGAAGAGGAATGGCAGGCCAAGATTGTGGCGTTCACGCTCCGCGTCGGGCAGTCAAGGCGCCTGTACGACATCGCGAAGTCGTTGCTGGCTACGCGAAGCAAGGAACTCAACCCTGTGCACCGTCGCATATTGGAGAAGATGGTGCAGCGGGCCGAGCTGGATGGCGTTGGCCTCGATGGCGCGCGCAGGGAAAGGTTCAACGAGATACAGGCGCGACTTGCAAAGCTGGAAGCCGACTTCCACAATTCCGTGATAGACGCGACGAAGTCGTTCAAGTTCGAAAAGGGTGGCAAGACCTATTTCATTGACGATGCGAACTATCCAGAGACGATGAAGCATTGCGCCGACCGTGAGGTTCGCGAGAGACTCTTCCGCGCCCGTGCCTCTCGTGCTCCGGAGAACGCCGCGCGCATTGATGAGATATTGCGCTTGCGGCAGGAGGCTGCGGGGATGCTCGGCTTTGCGAATTATGCCGACAAGTCGCTTGCAACGAAATGCGCACCATCAGTTGCCGCTGCGATGAAGATGATTGACGACCTTGACGAGGCGACGGCTTCGGTATCGGAGACAGAGGAGTCTGAGCTCGCTGCTGCGGCGGCTGGAACTGTTCCTTCCATGGAGCCATGGGATCGCATGTTCTGTTCGGAACGCCTGCGCGAGCGCAAATATGCGTATTCGGAGGATGAGCTGAAGCGTCACTTTGAGATGAATGATGTAGTGTCCGGGCTCTTCCGCCTGTCGAAGTTCCTTTTCGGAATCGACGTTGAGGAACTCTCTGGAGACGCCAGACCGCCTGTGTGGCATCCGGATGTCAGGTTTTTCGCGGTGAAGGATGGAGGCGAAACGATCGCCAGCTTTTATTTCGACCCGTTTGTGAGAAGTGGGCAGAAGTTCGGCGGCGCTTGGGTGAATGACTTTGTGAATCGCCGTGTGACATCTGCCGGCACGGTGTTGCCGCAGGCGATTATAGTCACGAACTTCCCGGAACGAGACGCGTCCGGAAGGTGCTTGCTGTCGATGCGCGAGGTCGAGACGGTATTTCACGAGTTTGGGCATGCGCTTCAGGCCATGCTCACGCGAGTCGACGAGGAAGACGCCTCGGGAATGGGACTAGTCGAGTGGGATGCCGTCGAAGTGGCCAGTCAGTTCATGGAGAATTGGTGCCTTGACGACCATACTGGCATTGAAGTCCCAAAAGCCCTTAAGGACAAGGTACGCGCGGCCAAGACGTTCCGCGCCGCGACAGCCTGTCGCCGCCAGCTCGCATTCGCAAAGACCGACCTTGAGCTGCACATAGGGGCAGCCTCTAGTGCGGATGCAGTGAAGCGCCGCCTGTTCAAGCACTTCGGGTTGCACACAGTCAATGAAGATTGCTTCCTTTGCGCGTTCTCCCATATCTTCTCCGGTGGGTATGCCGCAGGGTACTACGGCTACAAGTGGTCGGAGGTCATGAGCGCCGACTGCTATGGAGCCTTTGAGGAGGCGGGACTAGACGACGATGCAGCGCTCCAGCGTGTCGGCAAGAGGTTCCGCAATACCATACTTGCGCTCGGTGGGTCTCGCCCCGCGCTTGATGTGTTCAGGGATTTCCGTGGCCGAGACCCAGAAATCGGTCCTCTTTTGCGTCTAATGGGATGTGCAGAGCATTGACTATTCGCCAGTTTTGCGGTATACTTACAACATAAAACCACCAATGGGAGGCTTATAGATGGATAATGAGACTAAAAATGGCGGGAATCTCCTTGCCATAATCGTGATGTTCGCGCTCTTTTTCATGATCGCGTTCGTGACAAACTTCGCCGGTTCGATGGGTGTCATAGTGAAGAATCAGTTTGGCGCGTCGAACGCTGCCAGCCAGCTTGGGTCTTGCGCGAACTTCTTTGCGTATCTCTTCATGGGTATCCCAGGCGGGCTAATTCTCAAGCGCAAGGGCTACAAGTTCACATCCATCCTTGCTTGTTCAGTAGGCTTTGCCGGCGTAGGTGTGCAATGGCTTTCCGGCTACGTTGAAAGCTTTGGGGTATATGTGGCCGGCGCGTTCATAGCTGGTTTCTCGATGTGCCTTTTGAACCTCGTCGTGAATCCTATGCTGAACACGCTTGGCGGCGAGGGCAAGAGGGGAAACCAGCTGGTGCAGTTTGGCTCGTCGCTGAACTCTATCGGCGGCACCATCGCGCCGATCCTGCTCGGCTATCTCATCGGCGGCGAGGTCGCAAAGGCGAAGGTGGCCGATGCGGCGCCGGCGCTTCTCATAGCTATGGGCATCTTTGCGCTCGCGATTCTCATTGTGGCGTTTTCGCGCATACCCGAACCGCACATGGAGACAGCGGCAGAGCGCGATGCGCGGCTCAAGGGCACAACGTCTGTGATGAAGGACATTGTCGCCACGCTTGGCTTCCGCCACTTCACGTTTGGTGCGCTTGCAATCTTCTTCTACATCGTGATCGAGTGCGGCATCCCGAACATGGCGAACCTCTACATGACGGCTGAAGGCACCCCCGGTTATGTCGGTGCGGTTGTCGCAGGCTCTGTAGTGGCTGTATACTGGTTCCTCATGATGTGCGGGCGAATCCTTGGTGGTATGATAGGCGGCAAGGTTTCGTCCAAGACGATGGTTACGTTCTGCGCAGTCGGCGGCATCGCGCTTATGCTCGCGGCTATGTATGCGCCGGTCAAGATGGTAAGCGTGTTTGGGAAGACCGTGCCGCTAGCGATGTGCTTCGCCGTTCTCTGCGGCGCATGTACGTCGGTCATGTGGGGCGCGATATTCAACCTCGCCGCAGAGGGTCT
Organism: uncultured bacterium; assembly: GCA_902772905.1. Taxonomy (GTDB): domain Bacteria; phylum Verrucomicrobiota; class Kiritimatiellia; order RFP12; family UBA1067; genus UBA1067. The sequence goes on from CACYCL010000201.1 coordinate 22,276, forward strand.
CGGCAAGTACGTTCCGATGGGTTCGGGCATCTTCATGTGCATGGTGTTCGGCGGCGTGCTTCTGCCGGTGCAGGGCATGATTGCCGACAAGATAGGCATACTCAACAGCTATTGGCTCACAATCGCCCTGTTCGCATACGTTCTCGTATATGCCCACATACTGTCCATCCCGGCGAAGAGGGCGGACTGAACCACACAGCATTATGGAGGAGTTTCCATGCTAAATCAGGAAGTCTACGACAAGGTTGTTTCCGAGTTTGCCGCAAAGTTCGGCAGCAAGCCGCAGGTGGTTGCATATGCGCCAGGACGCATTGAAGTGCTTGGCAACCACACCGACTACAACGAAGGATACGTCTTTTCTGCCGCGATTGACAAGGGTACGTTCTTTGCCGTGTCACCGGCCGATGACGACACTGTCACGCTTGTCGCGCTTGACATGGGCGAGACGTACGCCACTACGCTCGGAGCCGTAGCGCCGATCAAGTCCGGCATGACTTGGGCTAACTATCCACTCGGAACGTTCAACTGGCTCTTCGGCGGAAAACCTGCGGAGGCCGGCAAGGGTTTCAAGGCGGTGTTCGGCGGCAACATACCGCTTGGCGCGGGGCTCAGCTCTTCCGCCGCGCTTGAGATGGCGGCGGCGCTCGCGCTCCAGAAGGTGTATGGCACGTCGTTTGACAGGACGGAGCTTGCGAAGATAGGCCAGAAGGCGGAGCATACTTTCGCGGGCTGTCCGTGTGGGCTTCTAGACCAGGCCTCTTCGATGTATGGTCAATCTGGTGCGCTTGTGAAAAGCGATTTCCGCACCAACGAGTTTGAAGCTGTGCCGATGGGCGATGGCGTTGCCTTCATGATGGTGAAGTCGAACGCGAAACATGCGCTTGTCGATGGCGCGTATGCATCTCGCCGTCAGGCGTGCGAGGACGCGGCGAAGCACTTTGCAGCTGTTCTTCGCAAGGGCGGAGTCACGCACCTGAGGGATGTCACAATGGCCGAGTGGGTGCTTTACCGTGGCGGACTTTCCGAAACCACCGCCAAGCGCGCCGTGCATCCGATTGGCGAGGACGAGCGCGTTCTTCAGGGCGCGGCGCTTCTTTCCAAGGGCGACCTCAAGGGATTTGGCGCGCTCATGTACGACTCTCACGAATCAAGCCGCAACTGGTTCGAGAACTCATGCGAGGAGCTTGATGCGATAGTGGATGCGGCGAAGGCGATTCCTGAAGTTTATGGCGCCCGTCTTTCGGGCGGAGGCTTCGGCGGCAGCTGCTGCCTGTTGGTTGATCCAGCCGCTGCGGACAAGATCGCTGCAGCCATCGCCAGGGAATACAAGGCCAAGTTCGGCGATGAGCCGACGTGTTCTCTGATCAAGCCGTCGGAAGGTGCTCATCTGATTTAATCTCTCTGGGAAAATTCCAATGAAAACGAATACTGTTATTGCTGCTGTTGCCGCTTCGCTCATGGTGGGTGCGACTTTTGCGCAGGATGAAGCGGCGTCCGAGACCGTGCCTGCGACGACCGATTCGTCGAAGTCTGTCAAATCCTCGCATTCGTTCAGCACGCTGCCGTTCTGTCGATTGGTGGAGCAACCTGCCGAGGTCAAGAAGCCGAATGGCGAATGGATTCAGGCCGAGGAGGGTCGATTCTATCCGCTTGGAACATCGTATAGAACGCATCAAGGTGGCAAGCTCGTGCTTTCCTTTGGTGCTACTTCCTCTGCCACAATAGAAGGCGAGTCTGCGTTTAGTACACGTCTCCAGCCCATTAACGGCTCGTCTCGCACCATTGTGCTGGCATATGGTACTGTATCGCTTTCGCTTGCGGACAATCTGCCAGAGGGTGCTTTCTTCGTCACGGCTCCGGGTTTCACCGTGCGCAACCCTGCAGGCGATTCTCGTTTCTCGTATGAGACCACGCCGAATGGCGACCGTGCGGTTGTGCGCTGCGTGACTGGTTCGCTTGCGCTGTCCGGTCGTCATTTTGACATCCAGTCGATGCGTGCGGCTGACGAGGTCGTTATAACCTCCGAGCATGACTACCTTGTCACTATCCTTGAGGGCACGAGCGGTGACTATGTCGTTAAGCTTGACCAGGGTGTGCGCACAGGCGTCGAGGTCGACGAAGCGGGTGGTGTTAAGAACGTTGTCACGAAGGACGCCCTTGACTGGCATCTTTCGCCCAAGACGAAAGTTGTCATCAACCGTGCAGTTCCTTCCATCGGCGAACGAATGGCGGTGCATACGATGGCATTCGATGCCGCCGGCGAGCTGCAGAGTGATCGCGTCTTCTGCGAGGGCCGCGCCGAAATCAACTCCGGTGAACTCGTTGTGAAGGCCGCAAGCAGTGATGAGCTTGCCAAGCGAGCAGCAGAGGCCGCAGAGACTACGGAGGAGGCTGCGGTCGAAGAGCCTGCGTCCGAGGGCGGCGGCGCGGAGTCTTCCAGCGAAGTGTCGTCCGACGAGTAGCTCATTGATTTGAGTATTCAATAAATCAGCAACTAGCAAACAACAAAAGAGTCAGGCAGTCGGTTATGGTCATTCAGAAGTTCAACAGTCTTATACGCAACAAGTGGGTCTGGGGTGCGTTCGCGATAGTAGTTTCTGCCGCGTTCTGCTTTGACGACCTCTTCACGACGCGCGAGCGCGAGGAACGTGCAGCTGGCGACGCGGGCGTTCTTGCAGGCAAGCCCGTGGATGCAAAGCTATTCATTTCGCTCGCCGAAGACGTGCGTGGCATAGGTCGTCAGCGCGACTGGCAGCGCAAAGGAAGTGAGGTAAACCGTGAGGCATGGGAGAACTACGCGGTTCTTGAACTCGCAGAGCGTCAGGGGCTTACGGCGACTGATGCGGAAGTTCAGGCTGCAATTCGCCGCGATCCGTCGTTTCAGTCCAACGGGGCGTTCAGTTTTGCGCGGTATCAGGCCCTTTTGCGCGAGAACGGCATTTCACCTGAGCGCTTTGAGGAGTTTCTTAAGCGCCGCATGACGATCCAACGTGTTTCGCAGTCGGTGCTGGGATCCGCAGCATGGTCGTCGCCTATGGAGGTCGATCAGGCGCTTGCTGACATGACCGACACGTTCACCGTAAGGGTCGCCAAGTTCACGCAGGAGAAGAAAGAGGCAGATGCAGTCAAGGTGGACGATTCCGCGCTCAAGGCGTGGTACGACAAGAATGTGAAGGCGCTTGAATTGCCGGAGCGCATAAAAGTTCGCTACATCAGGTTCGATGCGACCGATCCGAAGGTGCTTTCGAAGATGAACGTTACCACCAACGAGATGCACGACCTTTACGACACGACAATCGACAAGTACACCTCGACAGACACGAACGGAGTGGAGCACGTAAAGAAGTTCGAGGAGGTGCAGGGCGAGCTTGAGAAGGAACTCAGAAAGATCGCCGCTGTCCAGTTCTTTGAGACGAATCTAAACCACCGCGCATACGCCACCAAGGCCGCCAAGGGCTCTTCGCGTCTCGACGAGATTGCGAAGGAAGATGGGCTCAAGGTCTCCATGAGCGACTGGTTCTCCCTCGAAGGTGCGTATCAGGAGGGCTTCATGGCGCGTGCGTCGCGCATCTGCCCTGGTGCTAGTGGCTTCAACGAGGCGGTTGCCGAGCTTGATCCGACCAGCGAGGATCTTCGCTATGCCGTCGTCAGCTCCGACAGGGCCGTGTGGATTCTTGAGAAGGCAGACACGAGCCCCAAGCACACGCCGACATTCGAGGAGGCGAAGAACGCCATACGTCCGCGCGCTCTGCGCGATGCGAAAGCCGACGCGTTCAAGGCGAAGGTGGAGGCTGTCGCCAAGGGCGGCGCAAAGGCTGTTGAGGCCGTCAAGGGCTGCTCCACGAACATCACGTTCTGTGTTTCCGATCTTCGCCAGGGGCAGGGCGCGTCGTTCGACGATCAGTTTGCTGTTGCACGCGCGGCCATGAAGCTCAAGAAGGGTGAAGTGTCCGAGTTCACGCTTACGGGAACCGGCAGGGCGATTCTCGTCGTATGCAAAGATCGTGTTGCAGGCGATGCCGCCAAGGCGATGGTGCTGCGCTCGCAGGTGCGTGATGAAATTGCCATGCTTCAGGCGAGGCAGATACCTGATGCCTGGAAGAAGTGGAACCTTGAGCGACTTGGCTTCACTCCCGGCGAAGTGTCGTATGTTGAAGATGGCGAAGTCGAGGAATGACGGTTCGCTTCAAGAGAATCAATCCTGACGCCGTCCTCCCCGCGTATGCGCACGAAGGCGATGCGGGGATGGATGTAAGGAGTGTTGACGACCTGGAAATTGCGCCTGGCGCGAGGGCGCTTGTGCGCACCGGTCTTGTAATTATGCTCCCGATAGGCTACGAGGCTCAGGTGCGTCCACGTTCAGGGCTTGCGCTCAAGCATGGTGTAACGGTTCTCAACACGCCTGGCACGATAGACGCAGGCTACCGCGGCGAGGTTGGTGTTATACTTGCCAACTTCGGCGATGCGCCGTTTGCAGTCGTCAAGGGCGATAGAATTGCGCAGATTGTCATAGCGCCGGTTACCACTGCGGGCATTGCTGAAGCAGAGACTGTGGATGAGACGGAAAGGGGAGGCGGAGGCTTTGGCTCTACGGGTGTATAGGTACGGAGAGGCTGTCCTTCGTCAGAGGGCTACGCCTGTCCCGGTTGTGACGGATTCGCTTAGACGGCTTGCGGATGACATGGTGGATACTATGCATGCCGCCAAGGGGGTGGGGTTGGCCGCCGAACAGGTAGGGCGTACCGAGAGCGTTTGCGTGATTGACATACCAGAGGGCTGCGATGAGCCAGAAGACGAGGCGTTCAATGCTCCGATTCCGATGCCGCTCAAGCTGTTCAACCCCGAGATTGTGGCTTGCGAGGGTTCGCAGCGCGACAAGGAAGGTTGCCTGAGCTTCCCCAATGTCGGTGGTTCCCTTACACGAGCGGCGCAGGTGACGTGCCAGTATCTTGACGAGGAGAACCGCCCGCAGATCATCACCGCGCGAGGCTTCCTCGCGCGTGCGCTTCAGCATGAGATTGACCATCTGAACGGCATTCTCTACATTGACCACATGTCGGCGGTGGAGCGCCTTGCCTGCGCGGCCAAGCTCAAGAAACTTGCTAAGGCAAATGGCGGTGTAAGATAAGCCATTTGTAGCTGTTTCAGCGCGACGTGTGCCACGACATGTCTTGAATGTCCTGAATTCTTATGCGTGGTGATGCTGTTTGTGGTATAATACAAAGAACTAGAAAGGTCATGACAACAAATGGACAGTAAGCTTTACATCGATCCGCCGCTCGTTAATCGGGCTTATGACTGGCGCAAGGGCCCGCAGCCCAAGACGCGCGCTGCGCTTGACAAGTTCTTTGCATCCCCGGCGATACGCGCCGTGAAGCGGCAGATGTGTGAAATCGGTCGTCGCATATATTCGCGTGGCTACACGGACGGCAATGGCGGCAACTTGTCAGTGCGCGTGGGTGAGGATCTTGTCCTTTGCAGTCCTACGCTCTGTTGCAAAGGTTTCATGATGGAGGAGGACATTTGCCTCGTAGATATGTTGGCCGGGCAGCTTTGCGGCTATCGCCCTCGCACAAGCGAAGTCAAGGTGCACATCGCCATGATGAAGACGGCTGGTTGGGACGCTTGCGTCCACTGCCATCCGCCACACTGCAATGCGTTCATATTCGCAGGTCAGGTTCCGCCGAACGGCATCAATCCTGAGGCCGATATATTCTTCAATCAGATTCCGCTTGCTCCGTACGGAACGCCTGGCACGGACGAGGTGGCGGCTAACGTTGCAGCCATGTCGAAGAAGTCCAACGTCGTGTTCATGGAGAATCACGGAATCGTCTGCGGGGCGCGCGATATAGAGGAGGCGGAGTGGTTCGCCGAGAATGCTGATGCATACTGCCAGGTGCTGCTTCTTGCGGCCGGGCATGGAGCGAAGCTTCAGCAGGTCGGCCCGAAGTCCGTTGAGGACTTCCTTGCCATACGCAAGGCGATGGGACTTCCCGTGGATGCCAAGCAGCCTCTGTACAATACCCGACGCTTCAACGGCTACACGATGAAGCGCACAGGGAAATAATAGTTCGTTACCGGGAAGCTCACCAACCAAACCAGGGCATACGCCATGACACGTATAATACTCAACGAAACATCGTACCACGGCGCTGGCGCCGTGAAGGCTATAACTTCCGAACTCGCCGCGCGCGGGCTGAAGAAGCCAATCGTGTTCTCAGATCCTGATCTCATAAAGTTCGGAGTCACCAAGAAGGTTACGGACATTCTCGATTCGGCCAAGGTCAAGTATGCAGTTTACAGCGAGATCAAGCCCAACCCGACCATCGCCAACGTCAAGAATGGCGTGAAGGCGTTCAAGTCGGCCAAGGCCGACTGCATCATTGCAATCGGCGGCGGCAGCTCGATGGACACAGCCAAGGCTGTCGGTATCATCGTGGCCAATCCAAAGTTCGCCGATGTTCGCTCGCTTGAGGGCGTCGCCCCGACCAAGAACCCGTCCAAACCGATTCTTGCCGTGCCTACTACGGCCGGCACGGCTGCCGAGGTCACGATCAACTACGTCATCACAGATGTTGAGAAGAAGCGCAAGTTTGTTTGCGTCGATCCGCATGACATCCCGGTCGTGGCGTTTGTGGATCCTGACATGATGTCGTCGATGCCAAAGGGTCTGACGGCTTTCACCGGCATGGACGCGCTCACCCACGCGATTGAGGGCTACATCACCAAGGCCGCATGCCCGATGACAGACATGTTGCACCTTGAGGCTATTCGCCTCATTTCGCTCTCTCTGCGCGATGCCGTCGCCAACAAGCCTTCTGGACGTGAAGGAATGGCACTCGGACAGTACATTGCGGGCATGGGCTTTTCAAATGTCGGCCTCGGCATTGACCATGCGATGGCGCACGGCCTTTCTGCGCTCTATGACATGCCGCATGGGAAGGCGTGTGCTATACTGCTACCAACGGCGATGAAGTTCAATGCTCCGAAGACTGGCGACAAGTACCGCAAGATCGCCGTCGCGATGGGTGTGAAGGGTGCTGAGGGCATGTCTCTTGCCGAGGCTCGAAAGGCGGCGATTGCCGCAGTTGAGAAGCTTGCTAAAGACGTTGGAATTCCTGCAAATCTGAAGGGTGTGCTTAAGAAGGAGGACGTCGCATTCCTGGCGAAGTCTGCATACGCAGATGCCTGCCGCCCCGGCAACCCTCGCGACATGACCGTTGCAGACATAGAGAAGCTCTACAAGAGCCTCGCCTAATGGTTTCGGCGCGTACGTGAGATGATCTCATGATGCATACGGCGGAGGAGCTTGGCGCCAAGATGGACGCTCTGGGAATCTGGGGACTCCTTGAGCCTTACAACTTCGCCGTGAAGCCGAAGGGCACCGTATTCCCGTACTTCTGCACGGTTCTGAAAGGCGAACGCAGCCCTGTAAAGGTGCGTTTCCTCATGCTTGAGGGCTGGCAGACACTGCATGATTTCGTGCGCACTCGCTACGACAACAACTTCGGCTTCTATTCGACACCTGCGGAAATGCCTCATCTTGAGCTAATTGTTCTCGACAACGGCGGCACGAAGGTGTTTCGACATGATCCAGGCTACATGCCGCAGCAAGCTGTCGGTACGCAGCTTGCGCTTGCCGGACGCATACTTTGGGAGGCGTTTGGCATAATGCTTCGTGTGGAGGCTGACAATCACCTTCCGCTGAAGTTCGCTGATGAGCGTGCGATATTCGCCAGGGTCGAGAAATCGGATGGCGAATGGGTCGATGAGCCGCTTGTGATACCAGATCCGCCGCCGCATGTCGAAAAGGTCGTTTTCCAGAAGGCAGACGTAAAGGCGGCGAAGGATCTTCCGCTTGTCGCGTCTGACGTACTGGAGGTCGATTTCAGATTGTTGCCTGGCGTAATGACGCGGGATGTGCGGCCTCGTTGCGTGTACAACCTCATCGCCATGGATGCAAGCACTGGAGAAAAGGTGGTCGACTGTCAGACTTCCATCGTGCCTGACGGCGGCCTTCGTGCAATGTGGGAGTCGATGCCGCCGCGCCTTCTGCATGAAATAGTGGGTCGCGGCAAAGTCCCAGGCGAGATAAGGGTTAGGTCCGGTCGTGTGTTCCGCATGTTGCGGCCGCTTTGCCTGGAGTTGCCGTTCAAGCTCTCGCTGCACGAAAAGCTATCCCGCATTCCATGATTCTCGTTTGCATGAATGGTTGCTTGAAGACTAGAGATATGATACGGCAAACTCAATGTTTGGGAAGTTAAAACAACATCGGTTTCTCTTTGAAGAGCTGGTAAAGCGCGACTTCAAGAAGAAGTACAAGCGTACGATTCTTGGGATGGGGTGGAGTATGCTTTCTCCGCTTCTGACGCTTTTGGTGATGAAGGTGGTGTTCGAGCAGTTCTTCGGGCGGACGATGAACCACTACACCACCTACCTCTTCTGCGGCCTCCTGACGTTCAACTGGTTCTCGGAGTCCACCAACAGCGGTATGCGATGCTTGTTCGCCAATGCGGGTATTTTCACGAAGGTGAAC
>CACYCL010000202.1 GCA_902772905.1 uncultured bacterium
AATCGCGGCATCGCTCGGGTCTTTGTCGATCGCCGGAAACGTCCAGCGAAACCACCGAGTTGTCAGTCTAAAGTCATCTTCCAGCCCAGCGTAACGGCTCCATTCAAACCCAGCCGTAGGATCAAGCTCAACCCACTTCCCCGGCGTCTCCTTTGGATATCGGTCCGTATTGGAGATCGAGAGCTTCCCCACGCACCCGACGAACGCCGGAATTGTCGTATCCAAGACGCTGAAGTCCGAAATGAATCCCCTCATGCACGTTACAGGAGCATCATGGATAGTACGCCCCTTCGACACACAGGCGGAGTCCAGCGACCAGTCAACACGTCCCTTGAACGCGGGCGCGTTCTCCGCCTCCCCCGACATCGCAGGCATGGCAAAAGCCACGATAACGGCACAAGCTGTCCATTTGCCGACCATCGCCATTTCGTCCGCCCATGTCAGAATCCTGCAATACCTTCAATATAGACAATGGCGGCACGCCTGAACAACGGCAAGAGGACCGTACCGCCAGTCGTCGGTTCCAACGTCTTAGACTTGGGCACATCGTCAAGCATCGACTCGAACCTAGCGCGACTTCCTGTCGGCGCCTTCAAGGCAATGCCCTTCACCTCGACATCGGGATTGTAGTTGAGGAGAAACACCGCAAGCCCCTTCTCCATGCGCTTGAACTCCGCGAACACATGCGGCGGAGCGCCCACGACGCGCACGGACGGATTGTACCCCACCTTTGCCAGATCGTCCATAAGCGCCGCGCCGCCGTCCTTCGGGGCGGCGATCTTGTACGCCCAACCGAGCTTGGCATAAGGAAGCATATCCGCCTCATCCCGCAGCACGGCGTTGGAAAGTCCGGCGAGCTGCGGCTTAAGCGGATTCTCAAGACGCTGCGCGTTCCATTCATCGTATCTTCCGCTGTCTCCTGTGACAACAAGTTTGCCGCCGCGCTTCGCGTATGCGACAATCGCGGCAATCTGCGCGTCGGAAAGACACACCTGGTTCGCCACCACCAGGACTTCGCAGTCGCTCGGAATCGCAAGATCACGTCCGTTCTCCGCAATAACATAGCCGAACGGCACCTGGTTTCGGAGCAATATCTCCTCCTCCGCCGCAAGTCCGAGATGAGCCGTCTCAGAGAAGCCGATGACGTCTGGCGTCCAGAGAAGCCGCACAGGAAGATACGACGGCGCGGCAAGTTCGCCGCGATGTGCGCGCGCGAACGCGTTGAACGCGGCAAGCTGCGGTCTCCGCCGCTCGATCATCCCCCTGTCGACGAATCCTGGCATCGGTTTTGGAGATACGATCGTGCGGTCAGTCGGAACACCGCCCCATATCAAATCCTCCATCAGAGGTAAAAGATAGTGCCGCTCACGCGCCTCGGTGAGCTTCGCGTCCGAGTCGCAGAGCGCAACAACCGGCTTGCCGATCTCTCGGCAAATCTTGAGGTCGCGGACGCGGTTCCTTATCTCCCCGCTCGCAGTCACTTCGGGAAAGTTATCGCTTTGCATCAAGACGAGATCGAGATTCTTCACGAACCGATGCAGATTCAGACTATACCTGGCGAACGCCTCCTGGCGCCGGAACGGCTGCGGGTTCGCGCAGACCACAGCATCCGGCTTCACGCTCTTGATGTGCGAGCGCAAGCGCGCAAAGACATCCTCCATCGTTTCCTGCCTCCATCGGCACCACTCCTGCACGACGGGATCGCGCACCTCACCGGAAAGGGCCTTGGCGGCAGGACGCGGAAGACGAACAAAGTCTAGATTGTCGAATCCGAAGCGCTCTGCCGAATTCTCTATCTTCATCAAGTGCTCATGGAAGCGTCTTTCACACCGCTCGCAATAGCATGTCAGAGACCATGCATTGTCGAACATGACCCCGTCGAACCCTCCCTCGGTCAAGGCGATCGTGCAGACCTTCTTCAGATACTCCACCCATTCGTCGCACGTGATGCATGGCATCCACCTAAAGTAGCTTCCGTCGTGGTAAATGCGTTTCTTCCCATCTTCGTCGATCTGAGCCCAGTCGTCGAGGTTCACGATCTCGCGCTTCATCGACTCCGGGTAAAGCGTGGAGAACTGGACATATGCAAGCGCGCTGACTCCGTGCCGGTGGCAGTTCTCGACAAACCGCTTCACGTTGGGGAAGTCCTTCTTCTCCTCCTCCCAGCCCATGCCCTTGTAGAAGCGGCAGTGGAGCCAGTTAAGTCCAAGCTCCTCCATCAGCGCAGGAGATTCCGCGTCGAACCAGTCCATCCACGGCTTGAGCCACCTCGCGTTGCCGTCAATTCCGCCTGTGCAGTGGCGTCCCACTCTCCGGTACATCGTATACGGCTCGTGCGCGCCAAACGTCCAGCGCATCTCAAGTGGATCCATATCCGCACCATACGTCGCGAACGCAATCCCCGCTACAAGCAAAAAGACTACACGCCCCAACTGCTTCACCTCCATCACTCCGCTCCCTCCCTAACCAAATCCGGCCAGTCGTACAACCTGAACGCGCCATAGACCGTAGCGGCGTATCTGAAATCCTGCTGCGGATCGTCAAGCGCCTTTCGCCACGATGCACACGGTGCCTCAAAGAAGATCGAACCGAAAAGTCCCCGCTCCAGATAAAACGCATGCGCCGCAGGCACGGCCATCACACCCGCGGCAACGACATCGATCTTGCCCGAACTGCGCGATGCCGCTACATGCCGGGCCGCAACCAACGCGTCCTCCGTCCGCCTCGCCACAAGGTTCTCCCCGAGCCACATGTACATCGTCGCCAACTCCTCCTCGCCTTCCCAGCCTGCGCCGCAGAACGTGTGGCAGCCCTTCCACGTCTCCCCACTCGCGCGAAGGTCGGCAACAGCAACAACCCTTCCCTCCGCGACAAACCTCTCCACCCGCGCGGCAATTCCGCCGCGGTCATGGCTGTAGGCAAGATACAGGACGGGATTCCCCTTCGCTCCGCACGGGGCAAAAGTGACGACTGGAATGCGCATCGTCGTGTCTTCGCGGAAAAGCGTCTCCTTCTTCGCCGCGACTCCTCCAGGCAGGTCGAACGTCGCGACATCCATCGGCTCATACGGAACGATCTCCGTGTGTATGCCAGACACCTTCAGCACAGCCTCCCGCGTAAGCGGACCCCTTGCCCGTTCCTGCGCATCTGCCTCCTCGCGCAGAACATCATATACGCTTCGTGCGCCAGCAATGCGCATCGTGCGCCCGCCACCGACAACAAGTCGATTTGTCGCGTTGCTCCCCAGCCCACAGTCGGCGGAATCGTATTCAAAACCGACGTCGATCTTTCTCAGGCGCGCAACGTCCGGCTTCTCCGGCATGCGTCCATGCAGTACCTGGTCAAGCCATTCGAAATGAGCCGTCCGAGTGGACTGGTACCAGTGGTGTCCTCCGGCTTCCGAGAAGCACCGCACGGCATCAGAAACGCCAAGCAGGCCATACACCCGACGCGCCCGATCATACGTCTCAAGCGATCCGATTATCGGGAAGAAGTCGTCGTGCGAGAAGCCAAGGAGCTCCGGCTGAGGAGCCCGCATGAGCACATAGCCAAGATGGTTGAGCCCGAAAGACAGCATCCCCTGCACGTTCTGCTCGTGGTCCTGCGGACCGCGAGCCGTGCAGAGGTCGCGCAGGGTGGTGATGTAGCCGCTCGGGCAACCCGCCTTTATGCGTGGATCAAGCGCCATCACATAGGATGAAAGCGTGCCGCCGCCGGACATCCCCGTCACTCCCATGCGACTTCCGTCCACGTCACCCCTCGACTCCAGGTAGTCAAGCGCACGCATTGCGTCCCAGACATGAAGCTGCGCCGCGCCCCAGCCGAGAATCTGGCACCGCCAGCCGACGCGGTTGTGCTCCTCGCCAGGACTCCAAGTCTCCCGTTCTATGTCGCGATACAGCCGCTCGCCTTGGTCTATCGGGTCATAGACGAGAACGACCATCCCGAGCTTCGCGCCCATCGCGCCAGCCGCGCCGTACGCTTCATAGCACTTGCCGTTGACGGAATGCCCGCACGGAACAAGCACAGCGGGATACGGAGAGGCGAACTTCGAACCATCCGGCACAAACACATGTCCTGTGACAAAGAAACCAGGACGGCTCTCGAAGTACACCTTCTCAACTCGGTAGCCATCTTTCCGCACGACTCCAGTGACAACTGGGTTGAGAGGCGTCCGCGCTGGGAAACCACCGACCATCTCCACCATCTTCTCCGCCAGAAACTTCTGGTGTGCGCGAACTTCGTCCGGCGTCTTCAACGACAGCCACTTCGCATCAGCCGCACGGTCCGCTTCGACTATGCGCAAGTACGCCTCGTGGTAGTACTGCAGCCGCATGTCTCTTCCGATGCGTCCTTCGGCATACTGGAAATGCGGCTTCATGAGAACGCTCTCAACCGTCTCGCCCGCGAAAAGATGCAACGAACATACCGTCACAAAAGCCATCGTTGCTATTGACAGCTTCCGCCAACATGACTGACATACCCCATGGCACTGCTGTCTCATCTTTTCTCCGCCCTCTCGAAATACGGCAGACGAGCAAGCGGCGCGGCAACTTCAACTGTCGCAGGGCCAACGTAGATCTGACCATCGTCCGAACGCCATCTTCCAGACGGCAGGATAACCTTGCGCGACGTTGCCCCCTTCTCCATCACAGGCGCGACAAGCAGCCTGTCACCCATCATGAACTCGTCCTTGATGTCAGCATAGCCAAGGCCAGGGAAGCAATACTCGAGGTTTCGCATCATCGGCTCGCCTGACTTCGCAGACTCCTTCGCAAGTTCCACAAAGCGCGGTGCGAAACGCTGGCGCAAGGCCGCTATCTCCTTGAACAGCTCCTGATGCTCTGGCGACAACACCCGCCACGGAGAAGCCGATATCTGCATCATCGGGCAGAGCGCATGCACCTGAGCCGAACGAATGAAAAGCTCCGCGTCAAACGGCGCACCAGGCAGGAACGCCGTCCACGATCCACCGCCGATCATGTCGGGGCAAATGAACGGACATCCGACGAATCCTGCCGCGAGCATATCGGGAATCAGCCGACGAAGAGCATCCCATGAATGCGCCTTGTCGTGGAGACGCATGATCACGGGCTTCCCGGCGAACCCGAACCCGTTTCTGTACTCGCTCCCCTTGTACTTGAGCGCAAAGTTTCCGTATAACGCGCTCTGCGCGGCAGGTGACGCCGAAGGGTCATGCGCAAAGGTCTTCGGCGAAGAACCCTCAAGCCCGACGCATCCTGCATAGAAATGGACGCCGCCGCCATCGAACTTGAATCCGTCAGCGCCGTAGTCCTTCACCAACCGCTCCAGCTGCTCGTCGAACCAGGCGACGGCGTTCGGATGAGTGAAGTCCAGGAGTGCGCTCGCGCCGTTCCACCACCTGAT
>CACYCL010000203.1 GCA_902772905.1 uncultured bacterium
AAGAAGACAATGTCCGACCCGCGTCCATGGGAGGACCACGGATGGTCGGCGTCGAATCTTGCCGATCCCGTCAGCAAGAAGGAGCAGATGCGCCGCATAAAGGAAGAGGCCGAGAAGCAGGACGAGGATCGCAAGACTCGCATGGCCATCGAGCAGTGGAAGCTTGACCGCGCCAAGAGGCTCAAGGAAATGTCGAAGGCCGAGCGCAACCTCTGGCTCGAAATGCACAAGAAGGAGCTTGACGAGGAGAAGCAGGAGGAGCTAGAGCAGAAGATGCAGGACAAAGACAGTCAGGAGCTGCTTAAGAAGCTCGCCGCCGAGATCCGCGAGGAGAAGCTTGCCGCCGCCGGTAAGGAGCTGAAGAAGGCCGAGGACGACACCAAGGCCGAGAACGAGCGCGCCCGCCTCGACCGTGAAAAGGCCGAGGCTGAGGCAGTGCAGAAAAACTGACTTTCTGCTGCGTACCTCGACAACATGAAACGTTGTTTCGAGTCGCGACAGTCCGCGAAACTCTTATAGGTTGCGCCAAGATCTGATATAATATCCACCATGCATGGAAGGTACTATCTTGCAAGGAGGCTGAGCCTTGTCGTGTCGTTCGCATTGGCGCATGTTCTTCTTGCATCTGGCGGACCGCTTGACGAACTTCTGCCGCGCCCTAAGGAGGTTTCGACGGGCGCGGCGTCTGCGCTGTCGTGTGGCGGACTCCCGCCTGGTGGCTATGCCTTGCAGGTGCGCGGAGGAAAGGCCGAGGTCGCCGCTGTCGACGCGGCGGGGCGTCGGTACGCGGCGGCTACGCTTGATCAGCTGCGGAAGCTCTCCGACGGCGCGTTGCCAGACTGCACGATCCGCGACTGGCCTACTTATCCGTGGCGAGGGCTGATGCACGACTGCGGACGCAACTTCATGCAGAAGAAGGACATCCGCAGGCTGCTCGACTTGATGGCCATGTACAAGCTGAACCTCTTCCACTGGCATCTTTCCGACTACTATGGCTGGCGGCTTGAGTCGAAGCGCTATCCCATGCTGCAGGCTCCGTGGGCGTTCGGGCGGCAGCAGGGCAAGTTCTACACGCAGGACGATTTCAGGGAAGTAGTGGCGTACGCCAAGGCGCGTGGCATAACCGTCATGCCAGAGTTGGACGTTCCTGGGCACAGCCTCGCCTTGCGCCGCGGGCTTGGCATCAGGCACATGGCGGAGAAACAGGTAAAAGGCATTGTCGCGGATCTCTTCGACGAACTGTGCTCCCTCGTCCCGGCCGAGGACATGCCATTTGTGCATCTTGGAACCGACGAGGCCCGCACTCCGTACGAAATGGTTCCCGACTCGTATTGCCCGCACTGGGCGGAAACGATCCGCAGAAACGGGAGAATTCCTGTTGCCTGGTCGCCAGGCAAGCCAATCAAGCTCTCTGGCGGGGCTCATCCCGTGCGCATGGCGTGGACGGGCGAATATGACGCCAGTGCTGACGAGGGCGTTTTCGATACGGTTGGGTATTATTTCGGAAGCCGCGATCCGATGCAGTTCCTGAACGCGGCTCTCTTTCGGAAACCGCTGAATTTTGACATTCCCGAGACTAACAAGCTCGGCGTTGTCATCTGCTCCTGGCATGACGACAGCCTTGCCGACGACACGTCTCGCGTGTGGACGAACAACCAGCTTGCGCTTGCGGTAGTTGCGTTCTGCGACGTCCAGTGGTCGGGCAGAAAGCGCGACATGCCGGAATACCGCGTCAAGAACCCGGTGCCAGGCACTCCGGCATTCGATGAGGCGGTGCGTTTTGAGGATGCGCTTGTTGCCAACCGCGACAAGGTGATCGCCCCGACCGGGCTGCCGTTCGCGTATGTCAGGCAGACGCCGTTCAGATACCGCATTTCCGACGCGGATGGCAATGCCGTTGCGACGGACGTTGCGCAGGGAACAATCATGATCGCCGAATGTGGACGCTACAGACTGGTTCCCGAGAATTCGTATCTGATGAGGACTCAGGGCGTCGCATTCGTCGAGACGTGGATAAAGTCGCCCGAAGACCGGAAGATAGGCGCATGGATCGGATTCACCTGCTTCGGTCGGTCGGGCTGCCGTGTCACCGGCACGCCGCAGGCCGGCGAATGGGGCCGCTCCAAGGGCACGAAAGTCGAGGTCAACGGCGTCGCCGTGCCGGCTCCGAAGTGGGAGCATCCGGGGCTGAAGGTCGTAATGAAGCATGTTGACGAACCTTCCAGCAACAATGTTGCCGAGACCCCGTTCACAAACGAAGAGTACTTCATGCGCGAACCGACGCCCATAATGCTGAGGAAGGGGTGGAATCACGTCAAGCTCACGGTTCCGAAGTCGGTGGGCGCAAAATGGAAGTACGACTGGACGGCGACGTTCGTGCCTGTCACGTTGACGGACGATCCACGGGAAGTCGACGGCCTTGAGTACAGCGCACGGCCGCCGGAGCCTGCGCCAGTTCTCGATTGAGTTTAGGAGGTCAAGTGATGAGAACATTGATGGTTGCAACTGTTGTCTGCGTCGCGTCGCTTTATGCGATGGCAGGCGAGGTCTCGTTGGACAGGGCATTTGAGAGGATCAGATCCGTTGCCGACGCGACTTGCAAGGTCACCGACGTGTCGCTGCGGCTAAAAAGCGACCCGAAGGGCAAGGATCCGCTTGAGATGTGGAGGGCGGAGGCGAAGGAGGACGTCGCCGTAACGGGTGCGTTCGTCCGCGTCGACTTCACGCTCGCGCCGGAGAAGGGAAGCGACATAAAGTGCCGCGCCGTGCTGACCATGCCCGAACGGTGGGACGGACGGCTGTGGGGACAGGGCAACAGCGGCCGGGCGGGGTCGCTTCCGGACTTGGACGCATACGTCGCGATGGACACGGCCGCCGTCACGACGGACCTCGGCACGAGGGCGGCAGGCCCGAAGTTCCTCGACAAGTCGGTTCCATGGCCGGCCGGCGTCCTGCGCGACTTCCACTGGCGCGCCACGCACCTGATGACCGTGTACGGCAAGCGCATAGCGAAGGCGTTCTACGGAAGGCCATGCGAACACGCGTACTTCAACGGCGGCTCGACCGGCGGAAGGCAGGGCATGAGCGAGGTCCTGCGCTTTCCCGAAGACTACGATGGCGTGATATCCGTCCTGCCGGACAACAACGCGGCGGTCAGCGACATAGCCCTTTGGCATCTCTGGAGGCAGACGCATGGCCCAGACGGCAAGGCGCTCTTCACGAAGGAGGAACTTAAGTCGGTGTCGGACGCGGCAATCGAGTTCATGGCGAACACGGACCCGAAGCCATACGCTGGGCACATAATCGCCGACGGACGCTTTTCCGAAAGCGAGATAGACGGCTTCCTTGCCTTTGCCGCGAAGAAGATTCCGTCGATTGCCGAGGCTGACAAGGTCGCGCGGCTCAAGGCGGTGTACATGCCGCTCGTCCATGACGGCAAATGCTATTTCACCGGCTTTGCCCCCGGAACGAACAGCGGCGTGAACTTTCACTGGGGCAGCCTTCTCTCGCTGCCGCACTTCCTGGCAGGCAAGGGCTTTCCGCAGTCGCGCTGGAACGAGGTCGGCTTCGACCAGATCGACATGTACCTAAGGGAGCTTTCGCCCGAGTTCAACGCCTGCTCGCCAGACATATCGGCGTTCACGAAGCGCGGCGGAAAGATAATCATGACGGCTGGCTGGGAAGACCAGACGATACCGCCCGGGCCGATCGTGGACTACTACGAGCGAGTCTGCGAGGCGAACGGCGGCATAGGCGAGGTGTCGAAGTCGATGCGGCTGTTCTGCATCCCCGGATGCGCGCACGGCGGCGGCAGGGGCCGAGTGATGACGGGTTCGCCGTCAGGCATGCAGATGAAGAAACTCCTTGTCGACTGGTGCGAGAACGGACGGGCTCCGGCGCAGATTCACGTCAAGTGGCGCGACGGAAGCGTAGACATGCCTGTAGCTCCATACCCCGGGCTCTACCGGCAGGACGCCGATGGCGCGTGGCGGATTGAGAAACGTCCCCGCGGCGTCGCCCGCATCGACGCGAAGTGTCTTGAAACGAAGGTGGTTCTGCCAGGAAATTTTCGCTGATGCCTCATGTGCGGCCTGCGGGATGTCTCCGCTCGTGCGCCATTTTTGGTATAATTCACAATTCCAAAAGTAAAGGAGACGATAGATGCTCAGTTGGATGGACAGTCTGAAGGGCCGCTCGATGATGCGGCTTGCGTCGTTCACGGACGAGGAGATGATGAATCTCATCGACCTGTCTGCGCAGCTCAAGGCGCGGCGTGCCGCCGGCGTCAGGGGCAACCTGCTGTACCGCAAGAACGTCGCGCTGATCTTTGAGAAGAGTTCCACGCGTACGCGCAATTCCACTCTTATCGCCATACGAGACGAAGGCGGCAATGGCGAGTATCTCACGCGCCCCGACATACATTTCGGCAAGAAGGAAAGCGTGAAGGACACTGCGCGCGTGCTTGGCCGCATCTACGACGGCATACTCTTCCGAGGCTTCCGCCAGAGCGACTGCGAGGACCTTGCGAAGTACGCTGGCGTGCCCGTCTGGAATGGCCTCACAGACGACTACCACCCAACCCAGATATTCGCGGATCTGCTGACCGTGCGCGAGGGCTTTGGCTCGCTTGACGCGAACACCTGCATAGCCTACGTGGGAGACGGGCGCAACAACGTGGCGAACTCGCTCATGATGGGCTGCGCGAAGTGCGGCGTCAGGTACGTCTGCTGCTGTCCGAAAGAGCTTCGTCCAGACGAGAAGATCCTCGCCGAGGCGGATGAGGTCGCAAAGCGCAATGGCGTGGACATCCGTGTGTTCGAGAATCCGCAGGAGGGCGTGAAGGGCGCGAACGTGCTCTACACCGACGTCTGGGTTTCCATGGGCGAAGAGGCGAAGACCGCCGAGCGGATAAAGATGCTGCGCCCTTACCAGATCAACATGGACCTTATGCGCGCGACGGGGAATATCGACGGCAGGCTCATGTTCCTGCACTGCCTTCCGGCGTTCCACGACTTCAATACCGAGGTCACCAAGGACTGCGGCGCTCTTGAGGTGTCGGACGAGGTCTTTGAGTCGAAGTACTCGAAGGTCTTTGACGAGTCCGAGAACAGGATGCACACCATCAAGGCTCTGCTAGTCTCTGCGCTCTGCGACCGCGAGGCCATTTGACGACATGGGCTGCCGTGGACTGAGCCTTCTGAGCGGCGGGCTTGACAGCCAGCTCGCGGTGCGTGTTCTGCAGCGAGCCGGCGCCGATGTGGAAGCCGTGTGCTTCTCTACGCCATTCTTCGACTGTTCGGCTGCGAAAAGGGCTGCGGACGCCCTTGGCGTAAGGCTGCACATAGTCGATTTTCTTGACGACGAGATAGCGTTGCTGAAGGGACCTCCGCATGGCTTTGGAAGCGCGATGAATCCATGCATAGACTGCCACGCTGCGATGATTCGGCGAGCGGGCGAGATGATGGCGCGGCTTGGCTATGATTTCGTCGCGACGGGCGAGGTGCGCGGGCAGAGACCTATGAGTCAGAATGCGCAGGCGCTTGTGACTGTGGAAAAGGCGTCGGGACTGGAGGGGCGGCTGGTGCGTCCGTTAAGCGCGAAGTTGCTTGAGCCGACGATTCCAGAGAAGGAAGGCCTGCTGGCTCGCGACATGCTTCTCGATTTCTCGGGCCGTGCGAGGGACAGGCAGATTGCGCTTGCTGCGGAGCTTGGCATAACGGAGTATCCGTCGCCAGCAGGAGGATGCAAGCTCACAGAGGCTGGCTTCGGTCGGAAGTTGCGAGACTTGATCGAGCATGAGGGCCTTGATGATCGCCGGCTTGTGGAGCTTACGGTCGTTGCGCGGCGGTTCAGGCTCCCGGACGGAACATCGGTTCTGCTTGGGCGCGACGCCCGCGAGAACGCAATTCTGCAGGGCGAGCGCGGAACGATAGTCGCGCCGGTGAATGTGCCGGGGCCGACTGCGCTTCTGCCGCGTGTCTGCTCTGATGCCGACTTCGAGCTTGCGAAGGGGATCGTGTGCGCATATTCGCGCTTCGACAGGCTTAATGGCGATGTCGTTCTGAACGTGGGCCAGGTGCCGCGTCCGTACGACCGGGAGATGTTTCGTTCTTTTCAAGTCTGCTGAAGCGCTTTGCTCTGCGGAATATGCTATAATACATGGCGTGAAGATTGTGCGCATAACGGAGTGGCTTGACCGGACCCTCAAGGTTGCGGATTTCGACGACGTGTCCAACAACGGAGTGCAGATCGCGCGTCTCGGCTGCGATGTTTCCGTCGTGGGCTTTGCCGTGGACGCGAGCGTTCGCGCCGTTGAAGCTGCGGCTGCGGCTGGAGCGCAACTGCTAGTCGTGCACCACGGCATTTCGTGGGGTGGCGGCATACGCCGCATCGATGGCGGCGTATACAATGTCGTGAAGGCGGCGATGAGCGCCGACATTGCCGTGTACGCCTGCCATCTGCCGCTCGATGCGCATGCGACTCTCGGGAACAACGCGCAGCTTGCGAAAAGGCTTGGGCTTGTCGGGGTGCGTCCCGCATTCAGCTACCACGGCAATGTGATAGGCTGCGTGGGAAAGAGCCGCCGCGCGCGTGAAGTCACGATAGGCGGGCGCGTTCTGCGGCTTGCGGCTGGCGAGACGGTCGGCGTCTGCTCGGGCGGAGCGGGCGAGTTCGCAGAGGAGGCGAAGCGCCTCGGCTGTGGGCTGTACGTCACCGGCGAGGCGAGCTGGGGAGATGTGATCGCAGCGGAGAACTGCGGCATGGCGATGGCCTGCTGCGGACACCGCGAAACAGAGGTTTTCGGCGTGCGGGCCGTTGCGGAGGCAATGCGGCGCGCGTTGAAGGTCAAGACTGTGGACCTCACGGAGAAATTGAAATGAAGAGCAACAGCGAAATGCGCCGCGAGGCGAGGAGTGCCCTTCGGGGAAAATGGTTCTGGCGCCTGCTGGCATCTGGTCTTGCGCTGCAGTCCATAGGCTACGTTGCCAACACTGCGGTTGTAAAGGCGTTCAACTCGATGTCGATAACGACAGTGGGCGACTTCTTGGCCGCCAAGATAAACGCGGCGCAGCAGGGTCTTGCCTATTCGCTGCCCACGACGAAGGCGTACTGCTGGATGGCGGCGGGATTCTGCTTCCAGATGTTCGTCATGTACATATTCGGGGCCATATTCGCGTTCGGCTTCGCGAGGCTTCTTCTCAAGATGGGCAACGATGATTCCCGTTGGTTCGTGGACTCGTTCAGCGGCTTCGCCCGCCCGGTCGAGCTGGCCTGGCTGCTGTTTCTCATGAACCTGCTCATCTCGCTTGCGGCTTTGCCGGGCGCGCTTATTGGCGGGGTGGCGGCAGGCGCAGCCTATCTATTGCGTCCATTGCATTCGCTGGCGGCTTTGGGCATCACCGCCATTGTTATCGTCGCCGGGGCGGTTGCCGTCGTTGGCGTCCTTAGGGCCACATACGCGTACCGTCAGGCTTGGTTCATAAAGAACGAGCTCCCCGACGCTTCCGCCGGCAAGTGCCTTCGCGACTCCAGGCGGATGATGAAGGGCCACAAGTTCCAGGCGTTCTGCCTCGACGTCTCCTATGCGGGCTGGATGCTGTTGATGGGCGGCATATTCGCTGCATCGGGGATGTTTGGGGTCATTGCGCAGAATGGGGTTGCCATGGGGCTTGCGAGCGTAGTGTCGTTCTTGCTTGGAGGTCTGTCGTTCTACATCCTCGTGAAGGTCATTCTTGAGATCATGGTTGTCCGCATGGTGTTCTACCGTGCGCTGCCGAAGGCCGGAGAGTCGGCGGAAGGGGAGGTGTGATGGCAAGAAGTGCGTCGTCGGCTGCTGCGGCGAAACTTGAGGACAGGCAGAGGCTTACGCCGCTTGCCGATGCGCTGGACCGCCAGCGCATAGATCGGTTGGCCCACTTCGACGTGCCGGCGCACAAGAGCGGGCGCGGCAATCCAGAGCTGACAGAGTACCTTGGCGCCAGGGCGATGGCCATGGACGTGAACTCCATGAAGCCGCTGGACAACCTCGGCCACCCGGTGTCTGTCATCAAGGAGGCGCAGCAGCTTGCAGCCGAGGCGTTTGGCGCGGACGATGCGTTCTTCATGGTGAACGGTACGACTTCGGCGGTGCAGACGATGATCATGGCGACGTGTTCGGCGGGCGACGAGATAATCCTGCCGCGCAACGTCCACCGCAGCGCAATCAACGCGCTTGTCGTGTGCGGCGCGGTGCCGGTGTACATAAACCCAGGCACAGACCGCAGGCTCGGAATCCCGCTTGGCATGAGCGTTGAGGACGTGAAGAAGACCATAGCGGCGCATCCTTCGGCGAAGGCGATCCTGGTCAACAATCCGACTTACTACGGAATCTGCTCGAACCTTGTCGAAATCGTGAAGGTCGCCCATGCGGCTGGGATGCGCGTACTGGCCGACGAGGCGCACGGTACGCACTTCTACTTTCACGAGGATCTGCCCGTCTCGGCGATGGCCGCTGGATGCGACATGGCGGCAGCATCGATCCACAAGACCGGCGGATCGCTGACGCAAAGCTCCATACTGCTCACGCGCAGGCCTGTGAACCCCGACTACGTTCGCCAGGTGATAACGCTTACGCAGTCCACGTCGGCATCGTATCTCCTGCTTTCGTCGCTCGACATATCGCGCCGGAACCTTCACTTCAGGGGGCGAGACATGTTCCAGAAGACCATGGACTACGCAGACTACGCCCGCAGCGAGATAAACGACCTCGGCGGATACTATGCCTTCGGTCCTGAGCTTGTGAACGGCGACACGGTGTTCGCATTCGACCGCACTAAGCTCTCGGTGCACACGCGGGACATCGGACTGGCCGGCATCGAGGTATATGACTATCTGCGGGACGACTACGGCATACAGATAGAGTTCGGCGACATCGGCAACCTGCTCGCCATCATCTCGTGCGGAGACAGGATGATGGACGTGGAGCGGCTCATCTCCGCGCTTGAGGAGATCAAGCGCCAGCGCGAGAAGAGCCCGATCGGGCTTTTCGACCATGAATACATCGATCCTGAGATAGTGTTGCCGCCGCAAGAGGCGTTCTACGCGAAGAAGCGCCGCGTGCCGATGCGCGAATCGACGGGGCTTGTGGCAGGCGAGTTCGTGATGAGCTATCCGCCGGGCATCCCGATTGTTGCGCCAGGCGAGCGCATAACGCCCGACATTCTGGAGCATATCCTCTTCGCGAAGGAGAAGGGCTGCTTCATGACGGGAACGGAGGACATGAATCTCGACTACATCAACGTGCTTGCTTAAGGAATCGACCATGCAACCCGAACTCTGGTACACCGACGAACATACGAATGATGTGCGGTTCTCGATGAAGGCGACGGTTCAGATCGTCTCGAAGAAAAGCGCAGTGCAGCAGATAGACATACTCGACACGAAGGCATACGGCCGCGTGCTTGTGCTTGACGGTGGACTCATGATAACCGAGAAGGACGAGTTCATCTACCATGAGATGCTCGCCCACGTGCCGATGGCCGTGCATCCGCATGTCCGCAACGTGCTGGTCATAGGCGGCGGCGACGGCGGAACGGTGCGCGAACTTGTCAAGTACCGCGAGATAGAGTCCATTGACTTGGTCGAGGCCGACAAAGACGTGGTTCTTCTTTCGAAAAAGTACCTTCCGTTCACCTCGTGCAAGCTACGCGACAAGCGCGTAGGCGTCTGGTTCGAAGACGGCCTGAGGTATGTGCGCGGCAAGAAGGCGGAGTACGACCTGATAATAGTAGACTCGCCTGATCCTTACGGCCCTGCGGAGGGGCTTTTCACGCGAGCGTTCTACGGTACGTGCTTCAAGGCGCTCCGTGACGACGGCATCCTCATCAACCAGCATGAGTCGCCGTTTTACGCGGCGCACCAGAAGTCGGTAAAGGACGCCCACAGCCACATTGCCGTGGAATTTCCGATGTCCACCGTGTACCAGTGCCACATACCGAGCTATCCATCTGGCCACTGGCTTTTCGGTTTCGCGTCGAAGAAGTATCATCCGATAAGGGATTTAAACGAAGACCGCTGGAATCGGCTGCGCATTGCGACGAGATACTACAACACAGCGTTGCATCGCGGAGCCTTCGCCCTGCCGAACTACGTGAAAGAGCTTCTGTCCGGCGGAGCGACGTAGTCGAAGAGAGTAATTCGATATTCAGCCACATTCATCGTCACATCATATCTTGCCGCCATCTACAGCGCGGCAAGCTATGCGTCACGTGGGCGTACCGCTTTTGCAACCGCGCAGGGACCTGAAAATTTGGTATAATATGTTCATCTCGCGAGGCGGAGGTGTCGGGTGGCACCGCGCGGCGCGGGGTCATAGTCCGGAAAACGGGAAACCCGCCGGGCGTTAAATCAATGTAGCATCAACGCTACACGTCGTTCATCTGAAATACTAGCACATTTTACAAGACCCTTGATTTTATTGGCTCAAATCAATTTTGGTACACGAAAAGTACACGATTGTGCGACCGAACGACCAAAAAA
>CACYCL010000204.1 GCA_902772905.1 uncultured bacterium
AGGCGGGAAGAAAATCAATGGCCTTATCGACGAACTGCGCTTCCGTCCTGGCGTGCAGCCGGTCTCGTCCTTCATGCGCCGCCTGCCCAACGGCTTAACGCTGATATTGAAGTAGTCCAAAGAGTGGCAATATAGCGCGATGGAATCCTTCCGCAAGATCGCGTCGCAGCGCCGCCGCAGGTACGCGAAGAGGCGGGTCGAGGCAGAGGTGGGCGGCGAGCCGCAAGGTCAGGAGGGGGCGTGATGGGGCGGCTGCCGGGGTTTGACTACAAGCGCCCGTTCTTTTACATGGTGACGCTGAAGAAGGCTTGCGGAGCGGGGCTTGCGTGGCCGTTCTCGGCGATAGAAGGCGGGGAGGTGGCGGCCAATGGCTTGACGAGGGCTTTCGAGGGCGTGATACGGCGGCTTCACGAAACGTGGTATTGCATAGAGCCAATCCGCTACTTTGTAATCATGCCCGATCACATTCACCTGATAATCAAGATTCGCGATATCGAGAAGCGCGTGTCGCTGGCGGTTGTGGTTAGGCAGCTGATAAAGAGATTGGAGGAGGCGGCGAGAGCGGGGGCGATGGCGGCGGCGGAGCCGCCGCTGAAAAACCAGCCGCCGCAAAACCGTGGGGTTTTGCAGGCTGCGCTCCGCGCGGCCGTCTTCGAATTCGACTGGCACGACTGGATCGTTAAGAAAGAAGGGCAGCTGGCCGCCTTTACGCGCTATATTCGCTCTACCCCGCATCGGCGGCGAGGGCGGACAATGCGACGCTCTATCGCCGCTGCCATGAAATGGGCGACTTGATCTTGAAAGGAAAGGAACAACAGAAATGATGAAACCATTGAGCAGACGACTCTTGATCCTCTCGGCGGCGGTTTTCGTGTCCGCGCCTGTCGAGGCTGCCGCCGCACCGCGCAACGCGCCATGGCCAAAGGAGCGAGCGTGGGAGTGGTATGATGCCCAGCCGTGGATTCGCGGTTGCAACTACATGCCCGCCAGCTGCGCGAACCGCGTGGACCAGTGGCAGGAACTCGGTTGCGAAGAACGCTTTGAGGAGATGGACCGCGAACTTGCCGTGGCCGAGTCCATCGGCTTCAACACCCTGCGCATTCTCGTGGAGCTGCAGGGCTTCGGCGTGTGGCTTGAGGAGCACGACGGGTTCATGGAGCGCTTCGAACGCGCTTTGCAGATCATGGCGGCGCACAAGATGCGCGCGATAGTCGTGCTTGGGAACGACTGCATGAGACCGAAGTCCATCTGGCAGCTCCCGAAGCCAGGCCCTCAGAAATTCGACTTGGGCTACCACGGCGGGCGCAAGCAGAGCCAGCACGGGAGCTTCCCGGGCGAGATGGGGCATTCTCAGGTTGACGACCCGGAGCTGAAGCCGAAGTTCTTCGCCATGTGCGAAGAACTGCTGACCAAATACCGCGACGACGACCGCATTCTCTTCTGGAACCTCTGGAATGAGCCGGGCGCGTCGAATAGAGGCGAGGCGAGCGTGGAGCCGATGAAGGAGCTGTTCGCGCTGGCGTGGCGCATCAACCCAAAGCATCCGCTTGCCGCCGATCTGTGGGCTGGCGACTATGGCGTGAACGGGAAGGCGAAGAACCAGGCGCAGGTGTGGGCCGGGCGGCTTTCGGACATCATCTCCTACCACTGCTACGGCGACTACGAGAGGCAGGTTCGCGTAATACGCCTTCTGCGAAAGCGATACGGCCGCCCGATGGTAAACACCGAATGGCTTGCGCGCATCGTAAACAACGACGTGTTTTCGGCCTATCCGCTCTTTTACATCGAGCGCGTCGGCTGCACGTGCTGGGGGTTCGTCGCAGGCAAGTACCAGACATACGAGCCGTGGGAGTCGATGTGGAAAGAGATCGAGAAGGGGACTGAGCGCGGCAGGAGCTACGACATGACGAAGTGGTTCCACGACCTCTATCGTCCGTCGCTCCGCCCGTACGACCCGAAGGAAGTAGACCTCATCAAGCGCTTCAACAAGCTGGCCGACGAGGACTTTCGGCAGCAGTGACGCTTGAATGTCTTGCGCAACATTGTATTTGACCTATGAAACTTCTTAATTGCATTGCATTGATTGCCGCTTCATTTGCGGCGCTTTCCGCATCCGCCGCGCCTCGCCTGGCGTTCCAGGCGTTTGCGGTGCGCGACCTTTGCGAGAAAGACTTCGTCGGCACTCTCAAGGCCGCCCGGGCGATGGGCTTTGAGGGTATCGAGACAGGGCGGTTCTTTGGCCTTGACGCCAAGGGGCTCAAGGCGGCGTGTGACGAGGCCGGGCTTGAGCTTATCGCGCTTCAGCTCTATCCGCACAATCTCACCGAGCCGCAGCTTGCAGAGACGATCCGTTTCTGCCGCGACTGCAACTGCCGCCGCATAAACGTCGCCTGGTATTGGGGCAGTGCGGCGAACCCCAACGACTGGCAGCTTCTGATAAACGTGCTTAACCATGCGGCCGAGGTGTGCGCCAAGGAGGGCATAGCCGTCGCCTACCACAACCACGACCATGAGTTCAGGCTCAAGATAGGCGGCCGCAGCGTGTGGGAATGGCTCTGGGCCGAAGATGGCAGCGACGCACTGCGTCAGGTGACGGCAACGCCGCGCTTCTCCGCAAAAGTCCTTCAGGAGCTGGACTGCGGCAACTGTGTTCTTGGCGGCGGCGACCCGGTCGCATGCCTGGCCGCGCATCCTCGCCGCAACCCGACGGTTCACATGATGCCGGCCATCGCCGATGCCAAGGGGCTTGCGCCTGGAAAGGCGGGGCTTGGATCGGTTCGTGACGCGGCGGACTGGCGGCGCATCGTGCCAGCGCTTGCATCGGATGGCGTGGAATGGCTCGTTGTAAAGCCTACGGCGCATCCCGGTTCGCTGGCAGACCTGAAGGCGAGCATCGATTATTTGAACGCTCTGCTTTGAGGAGGCAGTCGATGAGCGACTTTCTCATGTCTCTTCGTGACGTCTCGCTCGCATTCGGCGGTGCGCCGGTTCTTGACAAGGTATCGCTTTCGGTTTCGCGTGGACTGCGGGCGGCTCTTACAGGGCGCAACGGCGAAGGCAAGTCCACGCTGTTCAAGGTAATGGCCGGAATGCTGGAGGCAGACACTGGCGAAATCGTCCGAGCTCCGGGTCTGACAGTGTCGTACGTCTCACAGGACGCGGCGGCAACTGACGGCACGGACGCAAAGAGCGGCGGGGAGATGCGCAGGGCGAAGCTCGAAAGGGCTTTTCTTTCTCATCCCGATCTGCTGCTGCTCGACGAGCCGACGAACCACCTCGACTTCGAGGCCATAGACTGGCTTGAGGGAATGATACGCCGCGCTCGCGACTCCGCCGTTCTGGTGGTCACGCACGACCGGCGCTTCCTGCGGCGCGTCGCAACGCAGATATTCGATCTCGACCGAGGCGAACTCACCGGATGGACGTGCGACTACCAGACGTTTGTCAAGCGCAAGGCCGACCTGCTTGCCGACGAAGCCGTGTACTGGGAGCGCAAGTCGAAGCTGCTCGCGCAGGAAGAGGCGTGGATACGCCGTGGCGTGAAGGCGCGGACGACGCGTAACGAGGGAAGGGTGGCAGCGCTCAAGAAGCTCCGCGCCGAGTTCGCGGCAAGGCGTCAGCGGCCAGGCGTGGCCACTGTTCGGCTGGACACCGCCGATCCGGGCGGCGTACGTGTCCTGAAGGTCGAAGACGTGTCGTTTTCGTATCCGGGTTCGACGCGTCCGATAGTCTCGCATTTCACTGCGGACGTCCTGCGCGGCGAGCGCATCGGCATACTGGGCGCGAACGGCGCAGGCAAGACCACGCTGCTGAAGCTGCTGACCGGGAGCCTTGCGCCTGATTCGGGGCGTGTCACGCTAGGGACTAATGTTGAAATGGCGTTTCTCGACCAACTTCGCGGCGACCTCGACCTGGATGCGACCGTCGGCGAGAACATCGCGCGGGATCGCGACGAGGTTGTAGTCGGCGGCGTGCGCAAGCATGTGTACTCGTATCTTGCGGACTTTCTTTTTGCGCCGTCGCGCGTCCGGACGCCCGTCAGGGCGCTGTCGGGCGGAGAGCGTGCGCGACTCATGCTTGCAAAGCTCTTCCTCAAGCCGGCGAACCTCCTTGTGATGGACGAGCCGACGAACGACTTGGACGTGGAGACTCTTGAGCTTCTTGAAGAGCAGCTCCTTGCATATTCCGGCACGCTTCTCCTTGTGAGCCATGACCGCGAGTTCCTCGACAACGTGGTGACTTCTACGTTCGTGCTGGAGGGCGACGGCGAGGTTCGTGGATATCCTGGCGGATACGAAGACTACATGCGCCAGAGAACAGCCGTGCAGCCGAAGGGCGCGAAGGGCGCAAAATCCGAGGCTGCCGCTGGCGAAGCGCAGTCGCCAACTTCGTCGTCGGCGCCGCAGCGCAAGAAGCTTTCATTCAACGAGTCGCGCGAGCTTGCCGCGCTGCCGGAGAGGATTGACGCCCTAGAACGCGAGATAGCGGCGATAGAGGCCGACCTGGCATCCAGGAAGATATACACAAGCGACCGCCTTGCGCCTGCGCAGTCCGAGCTGGAGGCAATGGTTGAGCGCTGGGCGGAGCTTGCCGAACGCTCTGATGAAGGTTGAGAAGTTCGTGTGGTTGCCTCGGCGCGGCACGTCCCGCATTTTGGTATAATACGCAGCTGAAGGAGCACGACAATGAAAGACCTAAAGGAAGCATACAAGACGATAGAGGCCGACCACTTCGCGCCGGCGATGGAGATTTCGTTCATAGACGGCACCAGCCGCCAGACGTTCCGCTATGAGAAGGTGACGTGGAGCATTGGCGGCGAGGAGAAGGGCCTTCGCTACGGCGAGAACCCCGGGCAGGAGGCCGCGCTCTACCGCCTCGTCAACGGCAACCTCGTCCTTGGCGACGTCGAGATGCTTCAGGCCGGGCAGTATCTTGCGTCAGTTCCCGAGCTTCTGCAGAGCGGCAAGCATCCCGGCAAGACGAACGTGACCGACACCGACAACGCGCTGAACATTCTGCGCTATCTGATGGACAAGCCGACGGCCGTAATCGTGAAGCACAACAACCCATGCGGCGTCGCTACCGGCTCCACGCTCGCCGAGGCGTACTTCCGCGCGAACAAGGCCGACCGACTCGCCGCGTTCGGCGGCGCAATCGCCCTCAACCGCGACTGCGACATGGAGACGGCGAAGCTCATCGTCGAGAACTACGC
>CACYCL010000205.1 GCA_902772905.1 uncultured bacterium
ACCTCCAAGGGCAAGACGAACCTTTCGGGTCTGAAGCTCACCTATACGCCGAAGAAGGGCACGTTCAAGGGGTCGTTCAAGATGTATGCGCTGGAGAGTTCGGGCAAGAAGACGAAGCTGAAGAAGTACACCATCAACGTGACGGGCCTTGTGGTTGACGGCGTCGGCTACGGCTTTGCGACGTGCAAGAAGCCGTCCCTGCGCTGGTCTGTCACGGTCAGGTAGCTTGCAGACGCAAAAACCGACAACGGCAAACTGCTTAAGTAAACAAACCGAACGGAGAGACAGAATGAAAGCGACAAGACTTATAGCGGCAATCGCGCTGGCGTTCGCGGCAACGACTGCGGGGGCGGCGGCAAAGAAACTGGAAGTTAAAGTGACCGGTTCCCGGCACGACGGCATCCAGTACTGGGTGAAATACACGATAAATGGCGTGGAGTATCGCAGCGACCAGGCGGCGGAGCGCGTCAACCAGATAGCGTGGGGCGCAATGTCGCACGAAGACAGGCTCAAGACGATGGAGGCGGTATATAGTGTTGGAAATGCGCGCAAGGCTCAGTTTGGTGAGGGATTCGCCGCCAACATGACTTTCTGGTACAACGAAGTCAAGGGCTGGAACGAGGCGAAGGAAATTCTTGTCGACCGTCTTGTGGAGAAAGACTACCCCGGTCTGACTTCGCGCTTTGGCGACAATTTCCAGTCCTACTGCGCCGAATACTTCAGCGCGGAACATGAAGCCGACAGATACAAATTCACAGAACTGCTGAGGATACTGGCCGAGAGGGATCTTGCGCTCGCCTGGGCGCAGGAGGCGTACAAAGCCTTGTGCAACGCAGAGTATGCGCGCACGGCGGCGGCGGTGAAGTCCACGTCCGGCGACTTGATTCAGCTCATCTGTGACAAGTGCCTCGTGCCGAGCATATCGCTCACCTCAGCCGGAGGCATCGGCATCCTTTCCGCATCGGACAGTTGGCTTGGCATCATACTCGACTATTCGAATAGCCTACTTCACATCCAGGACAACCTCACGGATTATATTGTTGGCGAACGGGCGACGGCCAAGGCGGCTTCCAAGGTGATAGCGCGGGAGACGGAAGCGATAGCGTTGAACTACAAGATAATCCAGGAATGCACGAAGCGCGCGCACGAACTCGTGACGGAATTCGATTCGCGCTATGCGGCGTTGGACGCTGCGGAGAAGGAAGAGCTTGCGAAGATCAGAGAGGAAGAAAAACGCGAGAGCAGTGCGCGAGCTACGGCGGACCTGGAAAAGAGCGCGTCAGTTGTCAACCGGCTCGATGAACTTCAGAGTGCGATAGACAGTGCGGATAGGGCTCTCAGCCAGGCTTATGCAGCGTTGGAAGCTGCTCGAAAGGCGGGGAGCGACGCGGATACGTTAAATCGTCTGAGTAGAGCCGTGAATGAAAAGGACAAGGCATTAACAAATGCCAAGGCGTCAAAGGTGAGTTACATCGAGGAGGTCAGGACGAGCATTGAAACCCGAGTCGCGACATGGGAAACGAACTGGAAGGGCATATATGCGGGCTTCCAAAAAGAGTCCAACGACCTTTACGATACGCAACCGATACTGATGGTCGATCAAGACAGGTTCAATGAAATCATCAACGGCAAAGCTTACGGCGAACATTATTCTTCGGCGACGAAGGGTGAGGTGGCAACCATGATTGCCGACATCGAAAAGTGGCTTGCGGACAAGGAAGAACACGACAAAAAGCAACAAGATGCCATAGACCGTTTTGCGGAACAAGAAAGAATTGCCTACTGGGGCTGGATTCCAATGAAGATGGACGCGAACGCCATTGGCTTGCGTTTGGATATCCGTTGGCCAGTTACTGATTCCAGCTATACCTATTTTCCCCATCCTACGAGTGACGGAAATCCGTTGTTGGCTGAGTTGGGATGGTCTGCAAATGCTGCTCAAGTGGAGTTGCTTAAGAACTGGAGCAAGGTGCAGGACGCCTGCCTTGCGCAGGAGAAACGGTTTGGAGAAAGCGCGGATGCTGTCGCAACGCTGGCTGAGAATACCATCAATAGTTTCACTTCTGCGTCCGATGCGCTAGAAAACTTCGCCATGCCGGACTTCGTCAAGGAACAGGAGATTGGCGGCGGGATTCTTGTGCTTGATGTCAATTCGGAACTTGGTCGTGCATTCCTTGCCGATGATGCGACGGGAACTGCGGAAACAGCGGCAGGATACCGCAATCGGTTGAACGAACTTGCGGATTCATATGAAGAGCAGTTCGTGAGATGTGTGATGCTGAGGGATAGTGTGTCAAACTTAGGCCGCGCATTGCGGTCCGCTTACGTGTCAGGGCATCTAACGAATACGAATAAGTCCTATTCAGCCGTTATAGGAAGGTTCGAGCGGTCTGGACAGGACGTGATAAAGAGCTCGGCGCACATAGGAAAGTTGAAGGCATTGCAAAGGGATTTCAACAACCGGTCATATGCTCACGACAGGGAGGTGGACGTGTTTGAAAGTCTGAACAATCGACGCGACGAGTTCTCGACCAACATCATAGCCCATTATTCGGAGACGATTATTGAGTATTCTTCGCTTACGGAGGCGGCAAAAGATCCCTATCTTGTAACCGCTATCACAGGGCATGGGTTTGGCAGGGATTCAAACCACTGGAGCAATCCGTACTGGGCGCTCTGGCCGGGAACGTTCGAGTTTGCAACGGCAAGCATGCAGTACAGCCGAGGCATGGGTTCTTACGCCTACTACGCGAAGGACTACTACAAGAAGTATTTTGGCGATGAACCTGACCCATACGAAGACCTCGTGAAACCGCTCGTCGAGGAGATTGATGCGGCGCGGGCGGCATACGAGGGTGTGACTTACGAGCCTATTATGCCAAAGCCGGAGCCGGGCGAAGACGTCGAACCGGCGGAGGTCGCGCCGGTGCTGTTTGCCGCCGGGAAGGCGGAGACGCCGTTCGAGGGGAA